>DUKA01000109.1:15752-17850 GCA_013329615.1 Candidatus Bathyarchaeota archaeon | reverse complement strand
GAAGAAGGGGGTCTCCGCCACCTTCATGCCGAAGCCCTTCTGGGGCATGAACGGCAGCGGGTGCCACTACCATCAGAGCCTCTTCGACCTGAAGACGGCGAGAAACCTCTTCGGCGACAGGGACAGCGAGACTGGGCTCAGTAAGATGGCGTTCCAGTACGTCGCCGGCATCCTGAGCCACGCCCGCGCCATGAGTATGGTCGTCGCCCCCATCGTCAACAGCTACAAGAGGCTCGTACCACACTACGAGGCACCCGTCTACATAGCGTGGGGCCTCGGCAACAGGAGCGCCATCGTCCGCGTGCCGCAGTACCCCGGAGACAAGGCCAAGGTCAGCCGCATAGAGTACAGACACCCAGACCCCAGCTGCAACCCATACCTAGCCTCAACGGCGATGCTCAAGGCGGGCCTCGACGGCATGAAGCACAAGGCGGACCCACCCGAGATATTCGACGACAACGTCTACCACGCATCGGGTCTCGAGACCCTTCCCGAGCACCTCGGCGAGGCCGTGGACGTCTTCGAGAAGGACAAGGTTCTCACCGAGGCCCTCGGTGAGTACATCAGCAAGACGCTGGTCAAGGCGAAGAGGGCGGAGCATGAGGCCTACCTCAAGTACGTCAACACGGACTGGGCGTCGAGCAGACCGAGAATTACGCCTTGGGAGATAGACCGCTACCTGGTCACCTGCTAAACCTGCGCGGGCAACCCATCTCCTCTATCTTCGTGGGGAGATCGTCCAGTTCCTTCACCATCTTTGAGTACCACTTGTCGAGCATGCCCCTGATGGATGCCTTGAGCCTCTCGGGTGGCACGGCGGCGTAGACGAACTTGTAACCGCCGAGCCCGATGAGCTCCTCCTCGCGCGTCGCCAGTCCCTTCTCCACGAGTGATTGTAGCAGCCTCTGCGTCGTGGGGCGGCTCTTGTCGAGGCGGTCGGCGACCTCCTGCACAGTCGTCTTGCCGAGGCCGGAGAGTGCGCAGTATGCCTCGACCTCCGCGGTCTTGACGCCGAGGGCGCACTTCATCAGGTCGTCGGCGCCGAGTTCGGGGGTGTTTATTATGCTCTGGAGCTCCCTGAGCGACATGTGTTCAATGATGTTGAACATCTTAAAATATCTTTATATCCGGCGCGTCCCCGGGACATACCGATAGAAGAATGGCGGAACACAAGACTGTTGAAGTAACGGACACCTCCTTCGAGGAGTTCATAGCGAAGAACAAGCACGCCGTAATCGACTGCTGGGCAGCCTGGTGCGGACCCTGCAACATGCTCAGCCCGATAGTCGAGCAGCTCGCCGTCGAGCACCCGGACGTAACCTTCGGAAAGCTCAACGTCGACGAGAACAGGAGGGTGCCGATGAAGTTCGGCATCATGAGCATACCCACACTGCTCTACTTCAAGGACGGAAAGCTCTCCGACAAGACGCTCGGCGCCCTGCCCAAGAAGATGCTTGAGGGCAGGCTAGAGAAGCTCATCTCGTAGAGCTACATATTGGCCGAGAGGCTCGTCGACACCCTGAGCAACTCGAGGGGATCGATGGGTTTCTTCAACACCCTGTCGATTGCTTTTTCTCTCTGAGCGTTGCTCGCCCCGGTGAGTAGTATGACGGTCACCCCGGGGATCGTCTCCTTCAGGCGGTGCGATAGCTCGTCTCCCTGTATGTCGGGGAGTTTTAGGTCGGTTATGACGAGCCTGAACTGCGTTGCCTCAGCCTTGGCGAGGGCCTGCGCCCCGGTTGCGGCGGTCTCGACGTAGAATCCGGCGTCCTCGAGGATCATCTGGAAGGCTTCGGCGAGGAAGTCGTCATCGTCGACTATGAGGACGGGCATGCCCACGACGCCCTTCGCCGTTTCCTTCCTCGCCCCTTGCATCATGTATTGCCTCTAGGTTGCTTGCCTGTTCGTTGACTGAGAGTATATAATATGGTTATGGATCAGCGGTACTGATCATGCTGGGACGTCGAGGGCTGCGAGTATCTCGTCGGTGCTCAGAACGCCCTTGTAGGGCTTGCCGCGGATGAGGAGGGCGGGTATGGCGAGGAGCCCGTGCCTCTGGGCGAGTCCTATGTGGTCGGGGAGCGTGTAAATCTGCACC
>DUKA01000109.1:0-15702 GCA_013329615.1 Candidatus Bathyarchaeota archaeon | reverse complement strand
TGATTCTTCTCCGCGGAATAAAACGGCATCCCCGCGGGAAGGGTTTTATAGGAACCGGGTGGAATCGAGTGGATAAGCTGGCGCAAACATGATAGAGCTGCTTGGCCTACTCGCCGCCTTCGTCGTCATCTTCATCCTCCGCTTCAGGGACTTTGACTTCGCCGGGAGCATACTCATCGCCGCGGGTATAATCGGCGTGACCTCGGGTAAGCCCCTCACCATCTTCGTCGACGCCCTCATGGAGACCGTGGGGGACAAGACGACTTGGGAGCTGTGCGCCGCTGTGGGCTTCATCACGGTCTTCGGCTACGCCCTCAAGGAGACGGGGCACATGGTGGAGCTGATCGACAAGCTCCGCGGCTTCGTGCCGAGCAGGTTCCTGCTGGCGCTCATCCCAGCCTTGTTCGGGATACTCTCCATGCCCGGCGGCGCCCTCATGTCCGCGCCGTTTAACGAGCCCGAGTCCGAGCGCCTCAAGCTCAAGCCCGAGCACCGCACGTTCATCAACGTTTGGTTCCGTCACGTCTGGTACTGGGCTAGCCCCATAAGCCCCTCGACGCTCATCGCCTGCAGCATCGCGGGCATAACTATAACCGACTTCATCAGGGTCAACTTCCCCCTCTTCCTCGCGACGTGGGTCATCGGCTTCGCGATCAGCTGGAAGTGGATTCATAGGGAGGAGATGCCGGTGGGCGGCGCCAAGGACTACAAGGGGAGCCTCGTCGGACTCTCGCCGATCCTTGTGACCGTGGCGCTGACGCTCGTCGGCATACCCGTCTGGGTCTGCGTCGCCGTCGGCATAGCCATGGTGATAGTTATGCGCAAGGTCGACCTCAAGCGCGCCTCTACCTACTTCACCAAGGGGGCCAAGCTCGACCTCATCGCTGCCGTCTTCGCCACTCTCTACTTCAGGTACACAGTCGTCGCCTCGGGGAGCGTCGACGTGCTCCTCGTTAACATACTCGGGATGGGTGTGCCTCTCCTCCTTCTCTTCATACTGATCCCGCTGCTCGTCGGCGCCATCTCGGCGCAGCCCACCCTAGGTATAGGCATCGTCTTCCCGATCCTCATGCCCCTCGTCGTGCCGATGAACGTCAACTGGATGACTATAATGTTCGCCGGCATAGTAGCGGGCTACACGGCCTCCCCGCTACACCTGTGCCTCATACTTACGAACCAATTCTACAAGTCGGACCTCAACAAGGTCTACAGATATCTGGTTCCCGGGCTGCTGCTGCTCGTCGCTGCGATGATAGTCTACCACGTCACTCTCGGCGGTCTGTGGTAACCATTTAAACCCCCTCGGGGCATTCTTTATTCGATTCAGTTGGGCGTAAACCTCACCCCGATAATCGAGAAGAGGGTCGTCACCCTCGAAGACCTACGGGGGAGGAGCTTCGCCGTCGATGGATTCGTGGTTCTCCACCAGTTCCTCGCCCTCATCAGGGCGCGCGACGGCACGCCCCTAATGGACGCTAAGGGCAGGACGACGAGCCACCTCGTCGGACTCGCCTTCCGCACCACCCGCCTAGTCGCCGACTACGGCATGAAGCTGATCTTCGTCTTCGACGGACGCCCGCCACAACTCAAGAGGGCAGAAGTCGAGAAGCGCCGAGAGATCAGGGCGAAGTTCGAGGAGGAGTACCGCGAGGCGGTCGCCGCGGGGGACTACAAGACCGCCATGACGAAGGCGGTGATGACGGGGCGCCTCACAGGCGAGGGGATCGCGGACGCGAAGAGGCTGCTCGACCTGCTCGGCATCCCGTGGGTCCAAGCACCCAGCGAGGGGGAGGCGCAAGCGGCATACATGGCGGCGAAGGGGGACGTTTGGGCATCCAACAGTCAAGACTACGATAGCCTCCTCTTCGGCGCCCCACGCCTAGTCCGATACATCACCATACAGGGGGAGGAGTGGCTACCGAGCAAGGGGCGCGGCCGCAAGCTCCAGCCCGAAATTATTGACCTCCCCGCCATGCTCACGGAGCTAAACATCACACGCGACCAGCTCATAGACGTCGGCATCCTCATAGGCACCGACTTCAACCCGGGCATCAGGGGCATAGGCCCCAAGACAGCGCTGAAGCTCATCAGGAAGCACGGGCGCCTAGAAGAACTGCCGCCCGAGATACGGGAGCAGCTCACCCCCGATGCCGACGCCATACGCGATCTCTACAACCACCCACCCGCCACCGACAACTATACACTAGACGAAAAACCACTCCAAGAGGAGGAACTCATACGGTTCCTCTGCGACGAGCGCAGCTTCAGCCGGGAACGAGTTGATACGGTGATCACACGGATGAAGAACGCACGCAGCCAGAGGAGCCTACGTGACTGGTTTGGGGGGATCTAGGTTGGCGACGCCGTTCTCAAAGCTCGCGGAACTCTGCAAGGCGCTGGAGAAAACTACGAAACGCACGGAGAAGGCCAGCCTCATCTCCGCGTTCCTCCGCACCCTAGAGCCCGACGAGGTCGCCCTCGCCGTCCTGCTCGTCGTCGGCCAGATATTCCCCGAGTTCGATCCACGCACCCTAGAGGTCGGCTGGAGCACCATGAAGCGGGTCCTCAAGAAGGGAAAGCAGACGACCCTGCTCAGGGACGAGCTCAGCATACGCCGCGTCCACTCGACGTTTAGCGAGATAGCCACATCAAAGGGTGCGCAGTCTAGGAAGCTGAAGGAGCGCCTGCTCGTCAGCCTCATAAGCGACGCCGGGCGGGGCGAGGTCGAGATTCTTGTCAGGATCATCTTCGGCGAGATGCGGATAGGGGTCAATGAGGGTGTGATGCTCGACGCCCTCGCCGAGGCATCCGACACACCGCTCAACGTCGTGCGCCGCTCCCTCATGCTCACTGGCAACCTCGGCGAGGTCGCCCTTATCGCCCTCACGCAGGGGCAGAAGGGACTCGAAGGCATAAAACCCGAACTCTTCGTCCCCCTCAAGCCCATGCTCGCCGAGACCGCCGGGGACCCCGAGGAGGCCATAAAGGAGCACGGGGGCCGAACCGTCTTCGAGTACAAGTTCGACGGCGCACGCATCCAGATACACCGCCTAGGCGACGAGGTCCGCATATACAGCAGGCGCCTCAGCGACGTCACCGAGAGCGTCCCCGACATCGTCAACCTTGTGCAGAGGTTCCTCCCGAAAGTGGGGACGATCGTGGAGGGGGAGATAACCGCAGTCGGCCCCGGGGGTAAGCCCCTCCCATTCCAGGATCTCATGCGCCGATTCACACGCGTAAACGACGTACAGCAGGCGACCGAGCAGATACCCCTCAGACTACACCTCTTCGACGTCCTCTACCTCGACGGCACGCTGCTCATAGACGAGCCATACGAGACGCGCTGGGCCATCCTCAGCAAGATCACGCCGAAGGAGATGCTCGCCGAGCACACAATCACGAATAGCCCCAAGGAGGCAGTCGCGTTCCTCAAGGCGGCGATGAAGGCGGGCCACGAGGGCCTGATGGCGAAGCGCCTCGACAGCCACTATAACCCCGGGGCGCGCGGCAAGGACTGGCTCAAGCTCAAGCCCTCGGAGACCGTAGACCTCGCAATAGTCGCAGCCGACTGGGGTTCCGGCCGCCGCAAGGGCTGGCTCAGTAACTACCACCTAGCCACACGAGACGGCGACGAGTGGAGGGTAGTCGGCAAGACATTCAAAGGACTCACCGACGAGGAGTTCCGGTGGATGACCAAGCGCCTGCAGGCCATCAAGGTCTCGGAGACCGACTGCACCGTCTCGGTGCGCCCAGAGGTCATCGTCGAGGTCGCCTTCAACGAGGTCCAGCGCAGTCCCCACTACAAGAGCGGCTTCGCACTCAGGTTTGCACGCATAACCCGAATCCGAGACGACAAGGGCCCACAGGACACGGAGACCCTCGACCAGATCAGGGCACACTACAAGAAGCAGTTCAAGGTCAAGGACCAACTATAAGTTGGTGGACCAGGAAATTTTTTCCTCCCAGGTTTTACTCGACCCACCGAAGGGGTTTCCCCCAGAGTTACTTTCTCCGTGAAAGGTATTAGTTTTTTCACTTTCCGAGGTGGTTCAAGAAACAAATCCTATTCATGATCAGGATGAGCCTTCGTTAAAGGAACCAATAGAACCCCCTCGTCTCGCTCAATAAATTTGATTTTATCACCGGGTTTGAGCGCATATTTCTTTATCATACTCTCGAGGAGTTTGAACTGGCCTTTTTTTGTTATCACCGTGCTTTCGTCCATCTAAGTGGCTTGTAAAAAAGGTCTATACAGCCTTTTTTGTAATTGAAAAAGGGTCACGGGTTACATCTTTATGATATTAGAAAAAAGGAGCTAGAACTGTTTGAGTGGGGGCTTGAGGTCGAGCGGGATTGGGGGCTTGTACTTCCTGCCCGCGATGCGCGTCTTGAACTCGGCCTTGACGTCCTTGAGAAGCTTGGGCTTTGTGAATAGGTCGAGGGAGGAACCCGCCATCGTCTTGGTGGCGAAGATGAGGCCCTTGTGACCGATGCTCATGCCGCCCTGTGCGGTGAACTGCCAGCTGTGCCCGGGGGTGCCGAGCATGCACGTGACGGTGCTGAACTCCTTCGTCGGCGTCACCCAGCTTACGTCCGATACGTCGGTGCTGCCCGCACCTACCTCGCCGGCCTGGTAGTCGTCGAGGATACGCTCGTCGAACAGCTCGTCGACGAGCTTATCCCAGCCGGGACGCTTGCCCTTGCGTAGCCCCTCCTTCTTCTGTGCGGGGTCGATGCTCTTGTTCATCTCCTTGGCGAACTTGAGGTCCGCCTCGTCATGCTTCGGTGCGCCGACCTCGCGCATGTTGGCGACGATGGTCTCGCAGAGCTTGGCGTTTGGCAGCTCGTTGTAGCAGCCGGTGAGGAACTCGAGCTTGTGGGTTGTGCGTGCCATCTTGTCTGCGCCGTCGGCGATCTGGAGGACCCAGTTGTAGATGGGCTCCATCTGCTCGCGCTCGGGGGCGCGTGTGTAGTACCAGACGCGTGCGTAGGCTGGGACGACGTTGGGCTGGCCCCCGCCTACCTCGGTGACGTAGTGGACGCGCGCCTTCTCGATTATGTGCTCGCGCATGAAGTTGACGCCGTTGCTCATGAGTTCCACGGCGTCGAGGGCGCTGATGCCGTTCTCGGGGTCGCCGGCGGAGTGGGCGGTGCGTCCGTAGAAGTGGAGCTTAAAGCTGTTCATGGAGTTGCTGCTGCCGGTGCCGGCGGTGTTTGCTGAGCCGGGGTGGTGGCTCAGGCAGGCGTCTACGCCGTTGAAGAGTCCGTGGCGGGTCATCCAGACCTTGCCGACGAGGGTCTCCTCGGCTGGGCACCCGTACATCTTGATGGTGCCCCTGATGCCCTTCTCCTCCATGGCCGCCTTTATTGCGACGGCGGCGGTGAGGGCGGTCGTACCGTGCATGTTGTGTCCACAGCCGTGGCCGGGGGCGCCCTCCTTCACCGGCTCCTTGTAGGGTATCGCCTTCTGGCTGAGCCCCGCGAGTGCGTCGAGCTCGCCCATGAGGCCGATGGTTGGGCCTGCGCCGTTGCTCCAAGTCGCCACGAAGGCGGTGGGCATGTCGGCGACGCCGCGCTCCAGCTTGAAGCCCTTCTTCTCTATCCAGTCGCTGAAGAGCTTGCTTGTCTTTGTCTCCTGCAGCCCGACCTCGGCGTACTCCCACGCCGAGTTGCTGATCTTTATGATCTCCTTCTCGTTCTCGTCTACCCAGTTCCATGCTGTCTTCTTGGCCAAGTCGAATCGGGGATTACTTGCCTTTAGGGTGTATAAAACCAGCGACTAAGAGCTGGGCGTCGGGAAGCGGCGCCTTATCGCCTCGTCGAGGAACGCGCCGAATAGGATCGTGATTGCCCCACCGGCGACGTTGAAGGCGGCGACGAGAGGGAGCATTCCGTAGACGACCTCCGCGGGGTAACCGTAGAGGGGGAGGACGAGGATGTTCGCGACGCTCATGACTGCGACTCGGAGAATAATTCCGAGGGCGAGGCCCGAGCCCTTCTGCACCCGGGGCGCGAATCGCCCCGCCAGCTTCATGCCAAGTGCGAGCCCGAGGACGGTCGAGAACTCGGCGGAGAACTTCATGGCGGCGCTTATCATGTCGCCGCTGCGCGCCACGATGCCTATGAAGGCGACGAGGCTCGTCGTCAGCGCCGAGGGCAGCCCGTACATGAGGAGGCTCAGCGCGATGGGTACCCCAGTGAAGTCGAACTTGAGCGCCGGCATCCAGGGAAAGGGTATCTTCAGCCCGCTGAACTTGAGGGCGTAGTCGAAGACTATGACAAGCGCCGCAAGTAGCGCTGTGCCCATTAGCCGGGAGGTTCTGCCTCGGGGAGCGGACAAAGACAGAGCGGAAAACACGCCAAGGGATAAAAACCTAGCTACAAACAAAAAAAATTTTCCCGTTATCATGGGTAGCACCTTATAGGGCAGTACCGCCTGCCCAACAGGCTTTTAAACACTGCCCACAGCAATCCCGTAGGTGAAGTGGGGAATGATGCACCTCCAATATCTACCGGCGGAGTCGAAGACCTCCGCAGACTCCTTCTAAGGACCCTAAACGATAACCAACTGCTCATACTAAGCAGGGTGGCTGCTAACGACCGCCCCCTCACGGGGCTGCTGATTAAGCTCTCCGAGGAGACGGGCGTGCCGCTCTCGACGTTGAAGCTGAATGCCCGCATCCTCCGTGAGTTGAACCTGATAAGCTACGGCTCCGTGGGGGAAAAGCGTGAGGCGGAGGTCGAGCCCGTCGGCAACCTCGTGCTGCGCCTCATGGATGCATCGGGGAACGCGAAGATCAGGTTTTACGATTAGTCGGAGCGCTCACGGGTCGCCGTACCCACCTTTTAACCGGTTTTAAACCCTCATTCATTTAAGCCCGTGGCGCCACATACGATCAAGTCATTCTCGGCTGGTGAGAGTATGGGCGAGATCAAGATACTTCTGGGCTTCGAGGTCGGCACCGGTAAGGAGGTCCACATGAGCCTCCACCACACCGTCATCACTGGGATGACGCAGCTATCGGGTAAGACCACGACCCTCGAAGCCATCATCAGCCGCGCTAACAGGCGCGCCATAGCCTTCAAGACGAAGCGCGGGGAATCCGGGTTCAACAGCTACCGCGAGATTCCGCCGTTCTTCGAGGAGCGCGCCGACTGGCAGTACGTCTCCACCCTCCTCGAGGCCGTCATGCGTGAGAGCCTCAAGTTCGAGCGTCCGTGGATAATGAAGGCGACGCAGGGCACGAAGACCCTGAGGGAGGTCTACGAGAACGTCCAGATGCTGCGCGCCGAGGCGACGAAGTCGCTCCCCGAGAACGTCTACACCGCCCTAGAGCAGTACCTCAAGATCGTCGTGCCCCAGATCGAGAAGTTCAGGTTCAGCAAGACCCTCAACCTCATCGACGGCATCAACGTCATGGACCTCACCGAGATGACGCTGGAGCTTCAGGCGCTCGTCATCCAGAGCACCATGGAGTACGTCCTCAACAACCTGCACGAGACCATACTCATCGTCCCCGAGGCGTGGGAGCACATCCCACAGGGGAGAAACACGCCGGTCAAGCTCTTCGCCGAGACCTTCATCAGGAAGGGCGCCGCGATCGGCAACTACCTCTTCATAGACTCCCAAGACATCGCGGGCATCGACAAGATGCCGCTCCGTCAGTGCAACAACTGGATACTCGGGCGCCAGCGCGAGGGGCATGAGGTGGAGAGGGTACGCGAGCAGATAGGGCGCAACAAGATCGACGCCGAGGAGATCAGATCCCTCCCCCTCGGCCACTTCCTCGCCATACTCGGCGACGATGTCAAGAAGGTCTACGTCCTCCCCGCGGGGGTCCCATCGAAGATAGGGCGCAGGGTCGCCATGGGGGAGATGACTGTCAGCGACGCCGGCAAGTACATGAACAACGCCTCAGCCGAGGAGGAGACGCCCCCGGAGCCTCAGACGGGCATCCGCAGATTCCTGCCAGCGCCGACGTCGGACCGCGCCATGCGCCGGATAGAGGAGCTCGACATGAAGCTCGCACGCCGAGACAACGAGATAGCGCTCCTCCGCACCGAGTTGGACGGGCTCAGGACCGAGCTTATAACGAGCACGGCGAAGCTGGAGCAGCTCATAAGGCAACAGGAGACCGCCGAGCAGCGCGCCGCGAAGAGCCAGGTCCCCGCCGTCCGCCCCGGCTTCACCGTCGACGACCTCAACCAGCTCATCGACCAACGCATGCACCAGATAATACAGTACGACAAGCCAACGGTCTTCACGCAGGTCGACGTCTCCGGGCGCTTCAAGGAGGTCGTCAAGGAGCGCTACATCCGAGAACTCGGCATCAGGATAAGGGGTCTCCCGCTGCAGACGATACACGCCGCTATGGTCGTCCACGAGAGGAAGGCGGTGAAGAGGGGCGACCTCTACAGCTTCCTGCACGGCGGAAACGGCAGGATAACCGACGACTTCTACACCGAACTACAGAAGCTCGAAGACGTCAGGCTCGTAGTCTACAGTAAGGAGACCGGCGTCGTCCACTGGGCGCTTGGCGAGTATTTGAAGAGGGAACTTGGCAGCATGTACGATGAGGCGACGATAAAGCAGGCGGAGGAATACCTCGCGAGCCTGCTGCTGCCCCCTAGCTGACCCTGTGGTCGTACTCCATGTCGGGCGTCACCACGGGGCGGGTGACTAGGGAGCCGTCCTCGATGCTCCACTCGCGGAGCCCCGCGTACTCTATCTTGTTCTCCTCTAGGAGCCTCCTTGCCTTCTCGCCCTCGCCAGCGGGGACGTAGACGAAGAGCTTCTTGTACTTCTCACCCATGCCCGTCTTCTCGGAGAGCAGCCTCCACTTCGCCACGAGGCTCGGCTTGACCTCCATCTCGACCTCGCCTATCTCCCTGACCTTGCCGTCGGGGTTGAGGACGACGACACTCGGGTAGACCTTTCCCTTCGGGCCCTCGATCGGGTACGGCTTCTCGCCGCGTGTGTTGACGAGCGTCTTTCGGTCCTCGTCCCACGTAATCTGGTCGACAAATGGGAAGCGGGTGGCGGCGATTATTCGGGCTATCCTATCCCTGAGAAGGTCCTTCGGCGGGAGCATGGGGGATACTAGCCGGGGTTGCTTATGATTTCTGCGCCCCGTGCTCGCGCGCGTAGTCGTCCATCGCCTTCTGGACGCGGCGCTCTATCTCCGCCTCGACGGCGACGCGGTCCACCTTGCCCATGTTCGTGAGTGGGAGGCTGGGGACGACATCGATCCTCCCCGGCACCTGATAGGGCTGGAGCCTCTCCCTGCAGAGTTCGACAAGCCTCGCCTCGGCGCCCTCGCGGACTGCACCCTTCCTGAGGACGACCAGCGCATGTATGTCGGTGTTGCATCTTAGCGGGTCGGGGGCGCCGACGGTGACAGCCATCTCAACATCAGGGCTGGATAGCAGCACGTCCTCGACCTCGGTCGGCCATACGGTGTGCCCGTTTGTGACTATTCGGTCGCGTTTCCGCCCGACGACGTAGAGCCAACCCGCGTCGTCAACGCGGACGATGTCGCCCGTGTGGAGCCATCCATCGGCGAGTACGCGCGCCGTCTCCTCGGGGGACTTCCAGTACCCCTTCATAATCTGGGGTCCCCTGACGAGCAGCTCACCCTCCTTGCCGGAGGGTACGTCGATCTCCCCGATCTGGGTGTCGATTACCTTGATCTCGGTGTCAGGGTACGCCTTGCCGGGGCTGAAGTAATTGCGCTCGCCCTCGATGGGCGTCGCGTGTGTGGCAGGGCCCGCCTCGGTCAGCCCGTAGCCCTGATAGAACTTGGCGCCGCTCATCGCCTCGAACCTCTTCATCAGCTCGGGGCTGATGGCTGCTCCGCCGCTTGACGCTGTTGTGACGCTGCTCAGGTCGTAGTCGCCTAGCTTTGGGTGGGCGAGGATATCGGAGACGAATCTGGGGATGAGGGGCATGTGGGTTACGCGGTGCCTCTGGACGGCGTCGAGGATGGCCTCCGCCCTCGGGTCGGGTATCAAGACAAGGGTGCAGCCGAAGCTCAGCGCCTCGTTCATGATGTTCAGCCCGTAGCTATGGAAGAAGGGGACGGCGCAGAGTATGAGGGGCCACCCGGCGGGCTGAGGCTTGGCGCTGTACCCCCAGCCCCTGAGCCAGTAGTAGCTCTGCAGCGCGTTCGCCGTGAGTGCGTAGTGTGTGAGCATGACGCCCTTGGGCTGCCCGGTTGTCCCAGAGGTGTAGAGGATGGCGGCGAGGTCCTCCCTCGCGTCGACGGCGAGAGGCTGAGCCGCTTTCCCCTTTGTGAGATCATTGAACTTGAGTGCGCCTTCGGGTGCCGTGCCCCTGTAGGCGAATCCGCTCAGGAGACGTAGTCCCGCCGGCGCGTACTCGGCGGCGTCGGCGACGACCACCTTCCCCGCGAAGCCCTGAGGGAGCTTGCCTAGGAGCCTGTCGAGGATTATGAGGATCTTGCACTCGGTCTCGGCGAGTTCCCGCCCTATCTCCTCGACTGGGTTGAGGGGGTTCACGGCCACAACGACGCCGCCGGCGGCGAGGACGCCGTTGAAGACGACTATGAACTGGGGGGTGTTGGCTAAAAGAAGCCCGACGCGGTTCCCCTTCTCGACGCCGAGGCGCCTGAGATGCTCTACGAGGTGCAGCGTCCTCTTCCAGAGCGCCGAGTATGTGACGCCGTTGCCGAGGTAGAGTGCGCCGACCCTCCCGGGGAACTTGCGCGCGCTGTTCTCGAGGAAACTGTAGAGGGGCATCTCGGGGTACTCTATGCTCCGGGGGACGCCGGGGGGGAAGTGCCGAGCCATCGTGGATTGGATGCATGCGGGGAGCCTATAAACTCCGCCCCCGAACCAGTTTTAACCGCGTCCCGTCGACTCATACCCATGGCCGGGCTGAAGCTGGAGGGTGTCTACGTTCCCAACGTGACACCCTTCGACGCGAAGGGGGAGATACAGTTCGGGGCGCTAGCCGAACTCATCGAGTACTGGATCAACGCGGGCGTATCGGGGATCGTTGCCAACGCGAGCACGGGCGAGTCACCCTACCTGAGCAGGAAGGAACTCACAGACGTTCTTAGCTTCGTCATAGAGCATGTGGACGGGCGTGCGCAGGTGATAGCGGGCACGGGCGCCGTGGCGACGCGTGAGACCATAGAGCTTACACGCGACGCGAAGAACGCCGGCGCCGCGGGCGCACTCATCACGACGCCTTGGTTCTTCCGCCCCACAGAGGATGAACTGTTCCGCCACTACGCCGCGGTGCTCGGCGCCGTCGACCTACCCGTCGTCCTCTACAACGTCCCCAAGTTCACGGGCTACAGCATAGCGCCGAAGACCATCGCCCGCATCGCCGAGGATTGCAGTGGACTCGCCGGCGTCAAGGACAGCGGCGGGGCACCCGGCAACATGGCGGAGATCATACGCCTCTGCGGCGACAAGATCGCGTGCCTCAGCGGCGCAGCCGATATGTTCCTCCCGGCACTCAGCCTCGGCGGCAAGGGCGCAGTCTTAGCCATAGCCAACGTAGTCCCCGGCGCATGCGTCGAACTACACCAAGCATTCAGGAAGGGCGACATCGCCACAGCGGGTAAGAGGCAGCGCACGGCGAGCCACGTCAACAACGTGCTCGTCGCCAGCTACCCGCAGGTCGCAGCCATAAAGGGCACACTCAACCGCATGGGCTACAAAGCCGGCGCCCCGCGCCCACCACTCGGACCGCTCACCGAGACCCAGGAAAAAGCCGTAGCGGAAACTCTAAAGAACACAAAGCTATACTGAGAAAAACGGGGTACGCTTGATACCCCATTTCTGAGCCAATTTAACCGAAAGGAGCCAGAATACGGCTCCATTGATGATCTGATCTATGTAAAAGGGGATCTATTCCTACAAATTGCACTAGAAAACTGGCCGGGATAAAGCCCCGGTCTTACTCTTTGTTCTCTGAGACGAATATCCTGCTCGGGACGGGGAACTTGTCCATCGCCCTCTTCAGGGCTTCCTTCGCGACCGCGACGCCCTCCTGCTCGACCTCGATGACGATCAGAGGCTCGCCACGCTTCACGCGTGCAGCGGTGCCTGTTGGCTTACCGTACGGGCGCTTCATGCCCTCCTGGAAACGGTCAGCCTGGGCGACGTTGACCCTCTTGTGCTCCCTCAACACTATGTGGGGGAACGGGATCACCTTCATCGCGTAAAGCTCGGTGCCGAGCTCAAGCTCAAGCTGCCTGTTCGCCGCGATGCGGGCGGACTCGAGGCTGTTGTTCCTGATCTGGCCATGCTCGAGGTTGATTAGCTCCACCCTCATCGGGAACTTCTTGCCCGTGTTGCCCATGGTGAATTTGACGATCTTGTTTCCGGGTATGCCGCCCATGAACTTGCGCCGCGTGTAAGCCATGCGGTCTGGGTTCCTGAAGTTCCTGGCGTTCAAGGTTTATCCACAGACATGCACATCAGGATTCTTAAAAACATGATGGCTCCCCACCCCCGATATGGCGGCGAAAAACCATACCCAAACATAACCCACGGGACTAACAAGCCATTCCCATATGTGCAAAGAATCGACGATCCGCGGGGGAAAATGCGCGCCTAAACTGGGTAAGTGTGCTCGGCGCTGGGGCGCGTGAAGAGGAGATACTTCTCCTCCTGACTCAACTCCTCGAGCACCCTCTTCGTCAGCAGCCCTGCGGGGTCCTTGAGATTTACCCTCTCCTCGATGTCCTTGAAACTCGTGAAAGAGAGTTTCTCCCTTATGTCAAGTATCAGGAACATCAGCCTCTTCCCTATACCGGGGATGAGCTCGAGGCTGTGCATCCTCGGCGTCACCGGTTGACTCGTGTTGAAGAAGTTGACGAAGAACGCCTCGTTCGCCCTGACAACGATCTCCACGACACTGGGCAGCTCCGCCTTCGCGGAGTTGGTCAGCTCCGAGTAGGCGACCCTGCCTATTATGTGTGAGACGAGCGCCCTGTCGCCCTTACCGACGAATATCCTGTCCCTCGGGCTGTACTCTGCGTCCTTCCTTGGGGAAGCCTCGAGCAGGGTGAAGTAGGACTCACCCACCATCTGTATGATACCCCCCGAGGTGTGGGGCGTCCTGGGTGCCCCCGGCCGACCATGCGAGAGATAGTCTAAGACGTAGGCGTACTCCTCGTACTTCTTCTGATCCCTATACAAATCGTTCACCCGGGGGAACCTTTACAGGAACCTATGGGGCGGTCCTGTATTTCTTAATTATTGTCAGGATGCTGTTGACGGCCTCTTCGGATATGATCCTCTGACGGCCTAGGAACGTGCGTATCTCGGCGACGCTGCCCGGCATGCAGTTCGCGAGCTGGACGGCGAGCTGCCTCTCGATCCCGCCCTTCTCCATGAGTTCGGAGACGAGCTTGTCGGAGTCCTTCTCGCTTGCCTTCGTGAAGCGGACGGTGTAGTCGAGTACCCTGCGCTGCAGTGGGTCGAGTTCCTCCGCCTTAGCCTCTAGAAGCGCCTTCGCCTCGGCGACGGTTATCTCCTTCTTCTCAACTACGGACATGTGAAAAGCCCTTCTTTAGTCGACGTGCTTCCTGAGGTGCTGTGGCAGGGCTATGATCGTCTTTACGATCTTGGTCTGCGGGATCTCTACGACGTATGCTTTTCCGCGCTTGGCCTTGACCGTGGCGACCTGACCCGCGAATCTCTTGTGGGGCATCCCCTTGTGGATGGCGGGGTCAATCTTTATGATGACCTTCTCGCCCGGTAGATACTCTGTAAGTAGTCTGCTTAGCGGTAGCTTCCCGCGTTCCCTTACCTTCTTGGTGAGGGCCGCCCTGCTCTTTCTGCGTATTCCTTGGCTCTTTCCCATTATGTTCGCCCCATTTCCGGTGGCGTAAGCCCCGGCTGAGCACCACACGTTATCTACGCACTCTTTTATAAGTTCTATTAATTTCCGACGCGGGTGACGGTAGGTCTTTTTAAAGAATGCGGAGAAACTTACCCTTGTGATGGTTCTTGGCGAATAGGAAACCCGTAACGATCAAGGATCTTTTCAAGCTCAGACTGGTATCCGATCCGCGGTTCTCCCCCGACGGTGGCAGGATTGCCTTCGTCCACACGACCTTCGACTACGAGAAGGACGAGTACGTGAACGACATCTGGATGGCGGACGCGAAGACCGGGGCGTCGACCCAGTTCACATCCGGGAGGGGGAAGGATAAGGGCCCCCGCTGGTCCCCCGATGGCAAGCGGCTTCTCTTTACCTCGACGCCCCCTGCGAAGGAGGGGGAGGAGAAGAAGAAGCCACAGCTGTACGTAATCGAGGCCTCGGGCGGCGAGGCCCGAAGACTGACCGACGTTAAACTCGGCGTCGAGGCGCCGAAGTGGTCCCCCGACGGCAAGCAGATACTGTTCATCAGCCCCACGCAGCCAGTCGAGCCAAAGGGAGACGTGAAGCACATCACTCGACTCGGCTACAAGTTCAACGGTAGGGGCTTCTTCCAGGGCGTCTACAAACACGTCTTCACTGTGCCCTTCAAGGGAGGCAAGCCGAAGCAGGTTACTAAGGGCGAGTACAAGATCGACGGAGCAGAGTGGATGGGCTCCGACATCCTCTTCTACGGGAACGTCGAGCCCGACGCCGACATAGAGGACTACGATCACATCTACCGCGTCGGTGCGAAGGGCGAACCCGTCCAGCTCACTCAGGGTAACTGGAGCATCCACGGCGCGGGCGGCGGGATGGTCGGCGTATGCCCCTCACCGGACGGTAAGGAGATCGCCTTCGCGGGCCACGACTACCGCAGGAGCGGTGCAACAAAGGCGGACATCTGGATAATGCCAGCCGTCGGGGGCGCGGCGAGGAAGCTCACCGAGGGCTACGAGCCCGACCTCGGCGTAAAGATGAGCAGCGACGTACGCGTTGGCTCCCTCGACCAGACCCCACACTGGCGCGACGACGGATACATCTACTTCACCTCCAACTTCTCCGGCGTCAGCACCCTCAACAGGGTCAAGACGAAGGGAGGCAAGGTCGAGAAGCTCCTTGGAGAGGTCGACCACGGCGTCGAGGCGTGGAGCCTCACAGGCAAGGATCACATAGTCTACTCGGTCCTCGCCACGACGAGGCCCGCCGACCTCTGGATAAGGAACAGCGGTAAGGACCGCCAGATAACCGACTTCAACAAGAAGTGGTGCCAAGGACTCGACCTCCGCCCACACGAACGCTTCGCCTTCAAGTCCAGCGGCGGACACACCGTCGAGGGGTGGATAATGAAGCCGTCGGGCCTCAAGAAGGGGAAGAAGTACCCGATGGCTGTCGAGATACACGGCGGACCACGCGGCGTCTTCGGAAACTCCCTCATGCACGAGCACCAAGTCCTAGCCGGGAAGGGCTACGTCGTCATGTACATCAACCCGTGGGGGAGCGGAGGCTACACTGAGGACTTCCAGGCGAACCTACCCGGCCACTACGGCGAACAGGACTACGCCGACATCATGGAAGCGGTCGATTACTGCATTAAGAACTACCCGTGGGTCGACGGCGTGCGCCTCGCGTGCCTCGGCGGCAGCTACGGAGGCTTCATGACCAACTGGATAGTGACCCACACGACGCGGTTCAGGGCGGCTGTGACGATGAGGAGCATAAGCAACTGGGTGAGCTTCTTCGGCACCTCGGACATCGGGTGGACCTTCGGGAAGCGTGAGATGCTGGGGACGCCTTGGGAT
>DUKA01000060.1 GCA_013329615.1 Candidatus Bathyarchaeota archaeon | reverse complement strand
AGACGCCTATGCTCTCGGATACGATCCTGCTCTGCTGCGCCGAGGCGAGCAAGCGGGATAGTAGCCAGTATATCGTGTCTGCCTCGTGTTCGCGGGTAATGGCGTCCTTCGCTAACTCCTGATCCTTGTCGATGAGGCTGTCTATGGCCTCCTTGAACATGATACTCGTGATTACGTAGAGGCGCTTTACGACGGTCTCAAGTGGAAAGTTCTTGGGATCAATGCTGCACTGTAGTAGGAGGTGTTTATCGCTCTCCTCGATGATGCCTATGCCAAGGAGGCGCTGCGTCACGTTGCGAATGCTCTCGATCTGTTCCCTCATGAGGCGGCGGCTCGACTCGACGCGTATCATGTTCCTGCCGAGCACGTAATTCCCCACGATGACCCTGGCGAGGACGGTTGTGTTGTCGCACTCGTCGACGTTGACGACGTATATGCTCGTGTCTTCTGTCTTGCTGGGCTCGGGGGCGATGCGTAGCGCGCCGTCGTTCTCCTCGCTCAGGAAGACGATGTCGCCCTTCTTGACGTTCATCTTCTTCGCCCAGTTCATGGGTATGCTAACAGAGAGAGTTGAGTAGCCGACTTTTTGTATCCTTCTTGGCTCCATCAAAATCCTCCTTACAGTAATTATTGATACCGTCGATATCGACTCTAGTCGATCTAGTAATTATTTAAACATTGTGAAAAGGACTATAAGCATTACATTAGGCGAATAAGACTCCACCAATTATTTTTGGGAAGGGTGTAAGATAGAATCGGGCGTATAAGGCGACGATCATGGCTAAAATTATGACGATTAACGCCACATAGTCTGATGGCGTCATCTTCAACTCGTATAGGTTTGTGCGATCCTTCGTCGCCCCGAATGCCCGCGACTCCATTGCCTCCGCCAACTCCAGACTTCTGCGTATGGAGTTAATGATCAGCGGCAGCAGTATAGGTATGTATTTCCTTATCCTCGATAGGAACCCGCCTTTATCGAGTTCGAGCCCGCGGGACCTCTGAGCGTCCATTATCGTCTGCGCCTCGTCGGCGAGGACGGGCACGAATCTTATCGCGGTTATGAAGGCAAAGTTGAACTCGTACGGCACTCGAGCCTTCTCAAGCGCCAGGCTCAGTTTATCGGGAGAGGTTGTCAGAAAAAATAGGCTGAAGCTCGTGATCAGTGAGAGGAACCTCAGCGTCAGGCTGAGGCTGTACTCCACTATGTCCCCAGATATCGTCATCCCCCTGAAGAAGTAAAAGCTGAGCAGGTTTGTGGCGAATATGATCACCGCGAGGAACGTCCCACCCTTGAGCGACTTCAACCACTCCCTCCATATCTTGCCGTAGGCGACGATGGGAATCTGCAGCACGAAGACGACAAGCAGAGGGATGAGGTCGAGGAAGAGGATCGAGAGGGTGAAGAGCACCATCGTCATGAGGAACTTCACGCGGGGGTCCATATTGTGGAGGGGGGAGTCTCCCCTCGTGAAGCGTAGACCCTCGAGAAGACTCATTGAGGAGTCCTCCCCTTCGTTCTTCGGGTTATTAGGTCTATCCCCTCATCGACATCGAGAACGTCTTCGGGGAAACCGTATTTGGATAGCATTGAAAATAGCTTGGTGACCTCGGGCGGCGCGACAGAACAGGTCTCGAGGTTCTTCGCGTCGGTCATGATGCTCTTCGCCGTGCCATCTGCGACTATCTTCCCCTGCGCCATCAAGATTATCCTCGGCTGGCTCTCGGCGACGAACTCGACGTCGTGTGTCACTATGACAACAGTCTTTCCCTGTGTGCGGAGCTGGAGTAGGAAGTGCTTGAGACGCTCCTTCTGCCCATAATCCTGCCCTACAGTGGGCTCGTCGAGTATGAGCACGTCGGGGTCCCAGGCGAGGACCGATGCGAGCGCCACGCGCTTCCTCTCACCGCCGCTGAGCGTGAATGGGCTGGACTTCTTGTAGCGCTCGATGTCGAGGAGGTTGAGTGCCCAGTTGACGCGTTCCTTGATGACCTCGTCGCGGTAGCCGAAGTTTCGGAGGGCGAAGCTGATCTCCTCCTCGACGTCCTCGGCGAAAAGCTGGTCGTCGGGGTTCTGGAAGACGAGGCCGACCTTGCGCGCCATCGCCGCAACGCTCTGTTTAGCTACGTCTTGGCCGTCGACTACGACGCTCCCGGATCGGGGGCGGAGCAGGCCGTTGAAGTGTTTCACCATAGTCGTCTTCCCGGCGCCGTTCTCACCCATTATGGCCACGTATTCGCCGCGGCTTATGTCGAGGTTTACGCCTTTGAGAGCCTCGACGCCGGTGTAGTAGGTGTAAGTGATGTCGCGGAGCTGGATCAGGGGAGAGTGGCTGTATTCGCCAACTACGTTGTCGAGGTCAGTGAACGCAGCCTTCGTCTTCGCTGGTTGTGGTTCATCTAGGCAAGTGGCGATGCTTTGGAATGCCTCGTTTGAGTCGAGTGGAATGTCTATCTTGAGCCCGTTTTGGCGCAGTCTTCTACCGAGTTCGACCATGCGGGGAATGCCCACACCGATGAGGCGCGTCTCGTCCGCCGTGAAAATCGCCCTCGGCGTCCCGTCGTTCACGACTCTACCCTTGTCGAAGACAATTATGCGGTTGCAGTACTTGACGGCCAAGTCCATCCTGTGCTCTATGAGTATGACGGTGATTCCCTGCTCTTTGTTTAGGGTGTGGAGTATATTGAATATCCTCTCGGCGCCGACTGGGTCGAGGTAGGCTGTCGGCTCATCCATCACGATTATGCCGGGATGCATGGCGAGGACGGAGGCTATGGTGAGTCGCTGCTTCTGACCACCGGAAAGCTCGTGCGTTCCCCTCTCCCTCAGAGGAGATATGCCTACTCTATCCACCGCCCAGTCAATCTCTTTGACCATCTTGCCCCGGGCCACTCCGAGGTTCTCGAGGCCAAAGGCGATGTCCTTCTCGACGGTGAGGGAAAAGATCTGGTTATCGGGATTCTGAAAAATCAGGCCGACGTGCTTCGCCAACTCGTAGGTCGGATGATCCCTCGTGACCAACCCGTCAACTGTCACTGTTCCCTCGAGTTTCCCGTTATAGAAGTGGGGCACGAGGCCGTTCAGGCACCTGCAGAATGTGGTCTTGCCACAGCCACTGGGGCCAGTGAGCAGTATGAACTCACCCGATTTTATCTGGAGGTTTATGCCATTGAGTGCGGGCTCGACAACGTTGGGGTACGTGTACGTGAGACCCTCAACGCTGATGTCGCCCAAGGGAAGCCTCCGAATCTTCTCTGATATCCGGCACCTAAAATATAATAGTTACACCTATAATATCTGGCTCTTTTCACCGATCTTCTTCGTAAGGTACTCTACAGATTTCGCCAGAAACTTCTCCGAGTCGCCGACGCCGTTCACGCCCGCCGCCGTGGGGTGCCCACCACCAGCACCACCAAAAAGGTCACCCAGAGGCTTCGTCACGTCATCACCAAGATGGATGCCGGTTTTCGCGTAGAAGTCCTCGGTGGATCTGAGGCTGGCCTTGAGGATCTCCTTGTCGTTACCGGCGAGTATGGCGACGTCCGCGCCCAAGCCGATTACCCCCCTCGCAGCTGACGCCTGGAATGAACTGAGATTCGACGTGGCGATTAGCCATGGGCCGGCGCGGTAGATGTTTAACCTTTGAGCCGATTTTAGACGAGCTATCCTCTCAGAGGCATCCATGGAAGATTGAAGCAGTTCACGCGCCCCGTTTAGCGTCGCGCCGAGATCCATGAGACGGGCAGCGGCCCTGAACAATCTAGGTGTCCCGAGTCCGAAGTGTTTGGAATCGAAGACCATCCCCAAGAGCAGGATCTCGGCGACTTCCTTCGGCGGTTCAAGACCGGCGTCTCTCCATATGTCGGCCACTATCTCGCATGTGGCGATCGCATCCTCGTCTGAGATGTAGATTGTGGCGAGTCGCTCTATCTCGGGGTCTCTCCCATGGTGATCGATGAAGATGCGCACATTCGCATCCTCGACTAGGGGTCGCATGGATTCGAGTTGAATTAAACTGCCCGTGTCTACCACTATGATGGCGTCCACGCCCACTATCTTTGGTTTGTTCGAGGCCTCGATGTTGTATCGGCTGATGATCTTTTCCGATAACTGGGAGGCGGTGTCAGGGTAGATGATCTCCGTGGCCGCTTTTGGGTCGATGAGTTTTATCAAACGCGCTAGGGCGTACGCAGCACCGATTGCATCGGGATCCGCGTTATGATGACAGATAATTGAAATCTTCCCCCTGAGATGATCTCGAAGCGCTGAAACGTCCATGTCGCCTGGCCCCTTGATGATGGTATTTCCCACGTATTAAAAACGTATAAACTACGTTGAAGATGCCGATTTTGTGTAAACTGTTTTATACTCTTAACTAATTACAGTAGTTATCAGAAGAATATTTAATGTAAATACTGGGGCACCCGGATTGATGGAAAACAGTCGCTGGATCGACTTTCAGCCATACAAGAAGGACATTCGCAAGGTCTTGGGTGACCTAGAGGCGGCGGTGATGGAGGCGACGTGGCAGCTCGAAAAGGGAGATGTGAAAACCATCCACACACGCGTCAACAAGGAGAGAAAAGTAGCCGTCACAACAGTCGCGACTATACTCGATAGGCTGCACAAGAAGGGGCTCGTGAAGAGGAAGCTGCTCACGACCTACTCCCTGAGGTACGAGTATTACCCCGCGCTAACTAAGGCTGAGTTCGAAAACGCAGTAGTTAGAGACGTCTTCAAGGGACTCCTGGAGACCTTCGAGGAGACAACAATTTATTATCTTGTTAATGAGCTCGGTCTCGAAAACAAGGGCAAGATCGAGGAGATGCGTAAGAGTCTAAAAAAACAGCAGTAGACCCTGAATGTGTGCCCTTTCTTCGAATCGGTGTAACCGAGACGATTTAAACACGATGCGACATACAACACCCCATGTCTGATAACTCGGTCGAGATCAGGGAGCTTAAACCGATACCGAAGGGAGAATACAGGGCGCTGCTGGGCTTCGCCGGGGCGGGGTTCATCGGCAACACGGCGACGATGTTTATAGTGCGGTCGAAAGGGTTTCAGCAGGTGGCGTGGATAAAATCAAACCACATACCCCCCATGACGCTCATAACAAACGGCGTCCCTATGCAGTCGTTCAGGGTCCATCTCGATGAGGCGGAGAAGATACTTTTCGTGATCACCGAGAGCCTCGTGCCCGCGGAGGGGTGCTGGCCCATCGCCGAGGCGCTGTTGAAGTGGCTGAAGGCGAGGGGAGTTCAGGAGGTATATTCGCTCGACGGGCTGCCGTTCAGCGCGGTCTCACCCGAGATAAAGGCACTCATATATGCAAATAAGATCGATCTGACCAAACACGGCTATCCCGCCCTCAGGGAAGGTGCGCTCTCGGGGGTAAGCTCGTGCGTCCTCGAAGAGTGTGTCGATAAGGGATACCCATACGCCTGCCTATTCATACCGACAAACAAGCTGACGAGCATCGACTACGCCGGCTCGGCCGAGGCAATAGACGTATTGAACAAGATGTTCAAACTCGGCGTCGACTCGTCGCCGCTGAGAGCATCGGATGATGCGCAGAAGAAGGCGGTGGAGCAAAAGCAGACTGGACTCGGTAAGATGTTTAAGAGGGATTAACCCTGCTGGGGGAGACCGAGCTCCTTCTGGAGCGTCTCCTGTAGACCCTGGAGCTTCTCCTTCGTCTTCTCTTCCTGCTTCTCTAGGACCTTCTCCCTCATCTCTAGGAAGTCCTTCCTGTCTGTGAGTTCCTTGACCACGGCTGCCTTTTCCTTCTCGACGAGGACGGCGCCGACGGATTTGTAAACCTTGGCGCCCTCAGAAGTCTCCCCGAGGGTTGTGATCGCCCGCTCGGTCTCGGCTTTATCGGCCTCGAGCCTCTGCTTCTGGGCGAGGAGCTGCTGCATGGTGTTCTGTAGCTGTTGGAGGCGAGCTATCCTCTCCTGAACATTCGGGGGAAGCTGACTGAGGTCAGACATCTGGATTCGTCTGTGTAGGTTGCCTCCTAGCCCTTATATTTATTGGAGAAAAATGGCTACGAGACGGTAACCGAGACCTCGTTGCCAGCGTTGAGGTCGAGTTCGCCGCGTTTCTTCGAGGTCACGGCGACCACGGTCTGTTGCATCGGGGTTAGGACGAAAAACATGTCTACGGGGATTTCACCGAGGTGGGCGTTGAATTTAGTGCAGTCAGCTATACATGTGTGCGGTCCAACCTTTCTGACTATGCCAATTTCTTTGCCGAGGAGTCTTACAGAAGTGCCGGGTTTCGCATTTTGTGTGTGGGTCCCAAACCACCCGTACAGGGGTATGCCACCGTCAATTATGCCCGGGCTTCCACCAACATCAACAACGACGCGGGGAGTTCCAATGGGTCTGATCTGGGCGAAACCTTTCCGAGTTAGTAGCACCGTGCCTGTTAGCTCTTCTGTAGCCTCAAGCCCTTCGAGATCGAGCAGACTATTCATCGTGTGAGCGCCACGGACTCGGATGGGGTCGTCGGCTGGGCGTACCTCGATGTGGGCGTGTAGTGGCGTGTGGTAGCCGAAGTAACCAGACCTTACCAAGGGACCGAGAGGCTCACCAACGCATATTTCGTCCCCCACTTCGACTCTCGTGTCGACATGGAGGAGCTTCACAACAACCCCCGGAGATTGCCCGCTACCGATTATCGTCACTACGTCTTGTTCGGGGGCCTCGAAGCCGTGCCCTCTTGGCGCCTTGACTTGTCGTACCTGTAATATTGCCCCGGAGACGGGAGATGGGAAGGACGAGTTGTTTTCTGTGTTTGGATAGATGTCGAGCCCCGTCATGAGGCGATGCGCCGGATATGGGCTGTTGAAGAAGGCGTATCTGCCGTCGTCGGGGCAATGCAACGCCACCCCACCCGAGACAGCTACCGGCATCATTGCCCCCAAGTTCTGTACGTATCTATGGGAAACATGTCAGGACTCTTATAGTTATACACGGATGATCGAACGGGTGCTGGTCATCCGTGTCTAAAGTCTACATCGTCTGTGACATCGAGGGCGTAACCGGAGTCGTCGACTTCAAGGAACAGTGCTGCGAGGACGGGAAATATTACGCTCAGGCGGTGAGACTCGCGACGCTCGAGTTGAACGCGCTCGTGGAGGGCGTCCTCGAGGGCGGCGCGAAAGAGGTGTACGCCTGGCCGGGTCACGGTTCCTTCCCCGGCGGCATAGATGTGGAGCTTCTACACCCCGAGTGCAAGCTGGTGATGCACGCGAGCGACGGCGGGCCCGTCGGCTTCGATAAATCATTCAACGCCATGTTTCTCCTCGGCCTGCATTCCATGGCTGGGTCCGAGAAGGGTGTGCTTTCGCACTCGTTCACGCCTTTCGTCAAGAACGTCTGGCTTAACAACACCCGGATTGGCGAGATCGGGTTGAACATAGCGGCGTTCGCCAACGTAGGCGTGCCTACGGTCTTCGTGAGTGGCGACGAGGAGGCGGTCTGGGAGGCGAGGGGATTTATTCCGCGCATACAGGGCGTCACCGTTAAGTGGGGGCTCGAGGAGAAGTTCAGCCTCGGCGCTCTCACCGTGAGGAAGGCGACCTCCCTCGCCCCGAAGAAGGCGCAGGACGCGATCAGGGAGAACGCGAAGACTGCCATGAAGAAGATTGGGCAAATAAAGCAACCCACATTCGAGAAACCCTACTACTTCAAGGTCGAGTACATTGAGGAGAAGTACGCAGAGCTGGCGGCCAAGGCGCCGGGCGTCGACAAGATCGGTCCGCTTACGACGCTGCAGGTTCGTGAACGCGTCTCGGACTTCGTCATCTAGTCTTCTCCTGTGAAGGGAGAGAGGACGGTCGCGGCCGCCGTCCTGGCGAGCGCCGCGTATTTCTCCAGATCGGCCTTCCCTCCCTGATAGTTTGCTGGCTTGACGCGGCGGAAGGGGTTCTGGTTCGCGGCGTCGACGTAGAGATAGTCGACGAGTGT
>DUKA01000202.1 GCA_013329615.1 Candidatus Bathyarchaeota archaeon | reverse complement strand
GGATAGCAGGACTCGACGCTCTGCCCGAGATGGTGGGCAGGGCAGCCGAGATGGGAAAACCCGTGCACTTTACAACGGGCCTCGGTGAGCTCACGAGTAACGTGGCTCCCCAGCTCGTCGCGGGTCTCAGCGTGCTCTCATACGTCTCGGAGCTATGCGCCAAGTTGGGCGTGCGCGTCATCTACACTGTCTACCAGTCGCAGGTGATGCCGATCGCGACCGAGCTTATGAAGGAGGCATACACGCGGGTCGGTAAGGCGGAGGAGTTCGACGCGAACGACCAGGTCAGGTACGGCTCTGGCGAGCAGTTCGCATACGCCTCAGCCGTGCAGGGCATCGCAGAGAGGGAGCGCCCCGCCGCAAACATAATGATCGGACCATTCTACGCCGAATCGATGCTCTTCTCAGAGACCTTCTACAGGATCGGCTC
Organism: Candidatus Bathyarchaeota archaeon; assembly: GCA_013329615.1. Lineage (GTDB taxonomy): Archaea > Thermoproteota > Bathyarchaeia > TCS64 > TCS64 > UBA8941 > UBA8941 sp8941u. The sequence goes on along the minus strand of DUKA01000202.1, from coordinate 4,042 downwards.
CATACAACTAGCGGGAACCGCCAGGGGCTACCAGATACCATTCTTCGCCGTCGTCTGCGACTACCTCCTCATCGCCGAGGAAATCTACGCCGCGGGCGCCTACGTGTCCAAGGACGTCGGACAGGTCGGCAGCATCAGGGGGCAGGACATCGGTAAGATCATTGCGCTCGCCCTGATGATTGTCGGCGTACTACTCACACTACTGGGCAGCAATGTCCTGGTCAATTTCATGAAACTATAGGAGGATGAATGAATGTCAATAGTAATGAAGAAGAATGTCCCAATACTCATAGTCGCCCTAACAGCGCTGCTGTTCCTCCTCGAGTTCTTCGTCTTCCCCGAGTTGAAGGATGTCATCACGATGCTTCAAAACTGGGGTATCATACTGACCGCCTTCACACTCGGATTCGGGGCCGTAAACATGTTCATGTACCATGGTAAGCAGGTCTCGCGGAGGACGAAGAACCAGTGGCCCTTCAGCCTGTGGCTGCTGATAGTGCTCGTGATCTTCACCGTGACCGGCGTGTTCATGGGCGCCACGTCCACGCAGTACTCGTGGCTGTACAACTCCTCCTACTTCGCACTGAGCGCCACTGTCTATTCGTCCCTAGGCTTCTACATGACCTCGGGCATCTACCGTGCGCTACGGGCTAAGAACGCAGAGTCGGCGCTGTTACTGGTTGTAGGTATCATTGTACTAGCTCGGAACGCACCCGCTTTGGCGGCGAGTATGCCGATACTGATACAGTTGGATAGCTGGCTCAGTGCCGTGCCGACTACGTCTGCCCAGCGTGGCATCATGATCGGCGCAGCCCTCGGCGCGCTCGCACTCGGCATCAAGACGATGATAGGCAAGGAGACGGGTTTCCTTGGTCGGCTCACCGAGGGTGAAAAGGGAGGCAGCTAAACTTGGCCGCACAACCAAAGACGATCTGGGACAGGCTCGAGGACATCCCAAGAGAGATACTCTACGGTCTGCTGTTGATCACGATAATCCTTCCCATGATCTACCCGATCGGGTTCCCAGTGCCCATCTCCGCCGAGGTGCAGAGGTGGTACAACACGATAGACGCGCTACCCGCCGGGTCGGTCGTGATGATCGACTTCGGCTACTCGGGCGGTGGCGAGCCGGAGCTCGCGCCGATGGCGGTCGCCGTGTATCACCACCTCTTCAAGAAAGGCGACATAAAGGTGGTCACGATGTCGACCTCGATCGAGGGGCCTCTCCTCTGGGAGAAGGCGATGCTTGAACTTAACCCGGCGCAATACGGGAAGCAGTACGGCGTTGACTACATACACATTGGGTACATTGCGAACGTTGAGGCGGCCATGGCAGCGGTTGGGAAGAGCATCAGCGCTACCACCACGACTGACTACAAGGGTACGCCTCTCAGTCAATACTCAATCATGGAGGGGGTAGACAACGCGGCTGACTTCGCCCTCCTGATCTGCTACACGACCGGTGGTGACCAGTCGGAGGGCTGGGTCAGGCAGTGGTACACCACATACCAGACCCCATACCTAAGCTGCGTCCTCGCCATGATGGTCCCGACGATGTTGCCCTACCAGAAGGCGGGCCAGATCGTTTCGGTGACCTCCGGGGCACAGGCGGGTCAGATGGAGTTGCTCGTTGAGGTCCCAGGCAGGGGAATAAAGTCGGCCGACGTCATCACGATGACGCATCTGCTATGCATCGCCTTCGTCGTCGTGGGCAACATAGCTTACTTCGGCAAGAAGTTCTCGGGAGGGAAGAAGTAATGGAACTCGCATCAATCATCCAGATATGGCTGGCGGCCCTGTTCACCATATGGATCTACACGATCGCCTTCAGGGATGACGCCTTCTTCAAGTTCGCCGAGCACACGTTTGTAGGCGCGGCGGCTGGCCACAGCATCGTCTACGGCGTCGACAACATTATCCGATACGGCTGGGCGCCGATGACCGCGGGCAACATGATGTACGCCGTAGTGTTCATACTCGGCATACTACTGTACACGAGGTTCCACCAAACCTACTTCTGGGTCAGCAGGGTGCCTCTCTCCGTCGTCGTGGGCATAGGCATCGGCCTGTCGATGAGGACGACGGTGACCAGTGAGTTCATCGCGCAGATCATATCAACGGCGCAGATGAAGGTCCTCGGCCTCGACGCATGGACGGGTTTCAGCAACCTGCTCTTTATCATAATCGTGCTGGCGACGGTCTACTTCTTCATCTTCACGTTCCCCAAGGCTCACGGTGGGAGCCTCGGCATCATCTCCAAGGTCGCGAGGTACGGCATGATGGCGGCCTTCGGCTACTCGTTTGCGAACACGGTCCTCTCGAGGTTCAACATGATCTTCGGCAGGATCGACTATGTGATGAACACGTGGCTCGTTCTGCCGTATGCGATGCTGGCGTTGCCGGTAATACTCTTGCTGGCGATCTACGCAATGATCCCCGCCGAAAGGAGGCCCTGGCCCAAGAAGAGCTGACCCGCCTCTTCCCCTTTTTCTATCCTGTTTTTTGATCCTAGTTTTTACGTCGATGTTGAAGCCCCGTCTCTGTATTTGTCATATGTTTATAGATAATGTCTTGAAAATTAGAGACGTTAATATTAAAAATGAGATGGCCCCGATGTGTGGCATAAAGATTTTATTTCATTATAGTCTTTTTTGAATAAATGAGAATGCTATATATGAATGTAGGAATTAGCCGCATTCATAATATGGATAAAACGATTCCTATGTACATGATAAAAAGAACATGCATTGGCATCAAATATCACTGATCTATTGCAATAACATCTACATTAAAATCCATGATAATTGCGATAAAATCTCCGCTTGTTCGTCGTTTACTAGTTTGCATTTTTAGTATAAAACTAGATATTAATTTATTATTTATTTACAAGTGCGCGCAATTAACCGTGAAATGACCCCGAAATAATCCATATTTTAGATTCTATCCTTATTAAGTGTAAATTCACCGAGAGTAGGTTCGGGTATAAACAGATTGAGCTTTGATAAAAGATGGAACAGAAACAGCGGGCTGGCACTCTCAGCGAGGCTGAAGGACGCCGTACAGCCGCCGGGGCCGCTCAAGCCGCGGCTCGATACGGCGACGAAGAGGATCGAGACACAGATACAGCGCCTCGATCAGGCGAGCAACCGTTTCCAGGACCGCGACAAGACGATATTCAACAGGGTCGTGAACGCCTACTCTAAACACGATGTCCAGCGCGCCAACGTCTTCGCGAACGAGCTCGCGGAGATCAGGAAGATGGAGACGATGATCTTCCACGCGAGGCTCGCGCTTGAGCAGATCACGCTGCGCCTCAAGACNNCGGAGCCACGACGGGCACCTCGCTGAGCTTCGAGTCCGCGAACGAGGATTCGGCAAAGATACTCGATGAGGCGCAGACGATCGCGGAGTCTCGGATGAAGGAGACGTTTCCGGAGCTACCCGGCGGGGGCGCGGGATCCACGAGGACCTAGCGTGGTAAACTGACCGTTTTTAATCATCAGAGTATCAGGCGAGAAGACCGATGCAGGGCGTGTCATGTTGGGGATAATGAATCGCGGGCGGGGGATCGTGCCGAGCAGGGAGTCGCTCAACGAGTTGAAGCGGCAGAGCATGAGGGTTGAGATGGCGAGCCGGGCGCTCGGGCAGAGGGACGCCATCCTATTCGACATGGTGCGTAGGGCTGTGGAGGCCCGCGACGACCAACACGCGACAATGTATGCCAACGAGTTGAGCAGGGTCCGCCACATCAAGAAGATGCTCGGCCAGAGCNNAGCTCGCCATAGACTGCATAATGATCAGAATAGAGAACTTCATGGACCTCTGCAGCGTCGTCGAGGAGATGAAGCCCATCTCCGAGGTGATCAGGGGCGTCTCCTCTGAGGTGCAGGAGGTCGTGCCGCATTTCGCGTCGGTGCTCACCCAGCTGAACGAGGTGGCGGGGGAGGTGCTAATAGAGACGAACATCGACGTGGGTGATCAGGTTCTGGAAGATGTTCTCGGGGTTAGGAGCGAGGGAGGCGTGAAGATCCTCGGCGAAGCC
>DUKA01000169.1 GCA_013329615.1 Candidatus Bathyarchaeota archaeon | reverse complement strand
GGGATACCTCAAGCTCGTCGGCCTAGCCCCCGCCCTCGTCGGGCTGCTGATCACGATGACAAACGGCGTGCGAGGCGTCGGCTTCTTCAACGCCGAGAGGTTCATACGCTTTGGGACGCGCAGGTCGATCTCCCTCGCCTCGCTGCTCCTCTTCGCAGGGATGCTTGTCTTCTCCTACGCCACCGACCTAGTTGGGTACATCATTCCCCTCGTCCTCTACGGCATAGCCGCGGGGATAATGACGCCCCTCATGCTCGACTACATAGCGAAGAGGTGCGACGAGGGCAGCCTCGGGGCGGCCATGGGGCTCCACGAGGGCGTCTACGGCGTCGGCATGTGCCTCGGACCGATGGTCGGCGGCACGATAGCTGAGATCTGGGGCCCACCGCTCCTATACAGGCTGCTCGCCGTGCTCGCGTTGATGATGCTGCCCCTCGCCTACATGCTCTCCCGAAACGGCGAGCAGGCTACTTGAAGTTCTTCATCTCCCTGTGGCGTCTGACGGTCGCCCTTATGCGCCCCGTGAGGATTCCGAACTCGCTTGGGTTATCGATCTTCTTTATGTAATCGTCGATGCCGCACGCGAGCGTCGCCATCTTGAGCTCGTCGTTCCCACGCCCCGTGTAGAGGATGCAGGGTATGTCCCGGATCTCCTTTATCGCCTTGATCAGGCTCAGACCGTTCACCTCGGGCATAGAGTAGTCGGCGACGACGACGTCGTATGGGAACTTGAGGACCTTCTCGACCGCCTTGCTCGGGTCGGCTAGGACCTCTACCTTGAGGTTGGGATCGAAGTGGTTCATGACGAGCGGTATGAGGCTGAGCTGCATCGGCTCGTCGTCGATCAGGAGAACGTTCAGCATCTCCGCTATCTCGACTTGTTCCAACCCGGGTCCGGCACCGTCCTCGGCGTCTGCTTATATAGGGTTTCCAGACGCCGGATACTGTTTCGCCGTATGTATCCGGGACTATATGGTCTTCTTGTCGCGGAGAGTCTTGATCTCGGCGTCTGTGTAGCCCGCTATACTCTTCAGGACCTCGTCGGTGTGCTCCCCGAGGAGGGGCGGCGGCAACTCCACGACGCAGGGCGTCTCCGACATCCTGATCGCGGGGGCTATCTGCTTCACCTTGCCTAGCTCAGGGTGAGGCACATCGATCTGGAGCCCACGGTGGAGCACCTGTTCGTCGGCGAATATCTCGTCTATCGAGTAGACGGGGGCCACGGGGACACCGAGAGCCTCAAGAATCCTGATCCACTCGTCCCGGGGCTTCTCCTTGAACCGCTTCTCCAGTAGGGGGATGAGCGCCACCCTGTTCTTCACCCTGTTCTCGTTGCCCGCGTACTGGGGGTCCTTGGGTAACTCGGGCATGCCGAGGCCCTCGCATAGGCTGACGAAGAGACGGTCGTTGCCCCCGCCGAGGAGGATGCTCTTACCGTCCGATGTGACGAATCCCTGATAGGGGACTATACTGGGGTGGGCACTGCCCATCTTGGGCGGCGACTTGCCTGTCGCGAAGTAGTTGCCCGCCACGTACGTCATCCACGCTACGCTGCCGTCCATCATCGAAATGTCTAGGTACTGCCCCTTGCCGTCTCGGGCACGCGCCTGCAGCGCGGCGAGGATGGCTATGGTCGCCCACATGCCGGAGCCCAAATCGGTTATGGCGACACCGATGCGCACAGGCGGACCGCCCGGCTCGCCGGTTATCCCCATCAGTCCGCCCATGCCTTGAATGATCAGGTCGTAGCCGGGCTTCTCAGAGTAGGGACCAGTCTGCCCGAAGCTGCTTATGCTGCAGTAGATGAGGCGCGAGTTGATCTTGCTGAGTGTCTCGTAGTCGGCGGCGAGGCGGGATGTGACGCCTGGGCGGAAGTTTTCTATGACCACGTCGCACTTGGCGGCGAGGCGATGCAGCACCTCCTGCCCATCCTTCGTCTTGAGGTCGAGGGTCACGCTCTTCTTGCCCCTGTTGGCGGACATGAAGTAGCTGCTCTGCTTGCCTATGTATGGCGGGTAGGCGCGTGTGTCGTCGCCCGTGCCGGGCATCTCCACCTTTATCACCTCTGCGCCGAGGTCGGCGAGTGTCATGCTGCAGAATGGGCCGGCGAGTACGCGGCTCAGGTCTAGCACCCTTATGCCCCGTAGGGGCGGCGGGTTTGTCATGGGGGAGATGATGCGCGTCGAAAATTTAGGGTTGGTGGATTACTTGTCCCAGATGAAGACGTTCGCGCCCCATGCGAGGCCTCCGCCGTAGCCACAGGTGACGACTAGGTCGCCCTTCATCACCTTGCCCTCCTTGATGGCCTCGTCTAGGGCGACGGGGACGCTGGCGCCCGCCATGTTGCCGTACTTGTGGATGTGGCAGTACGCCTTCTCCATCGGCAGCCCAAGCACTTCCATGCTCTTCTTTATGATGTTGACGTTTGACTGGTGGGGAATTATCACGTCCACGTCCTCGAGCTTGTGCCCGGCCTTGGCGACAACCTCTCGCACGGACTCGGGGAACTTCACCGTGGCGAAGTCCCACACCGCCTTTCCATCCATGAAGAAGTAGTTCAAACCCTTGTCGAGTGTCTCGTGTGTCGTGTGCATACGCGTGCCACCGGCGGGTATCTCGATCACCTTATGGCCCGAGCCGTCGGCGTAGAGGGTGGACGCCAGGAGCCCAGAACCGGGTTTACACTCGTTGAGCACGACGGCGCCCGCACCGTCGCCGAAGAAGACACACGTAGTCCTGTCCTTCCAATTGAGAATCCTGCTATACGTCTCGGCGCCTATGACGAGGACGTTCTTGTAAGAGTCACCCGCCGCCATCTTCCAGCCTATGTCAAGGCCGTAAACGAAGCCGCTGCAGACGTTGTTCACGTCGAAGGCGGCGGCGTTCTTGGCGCCGAGCTTGTGCTGGACAATGCAGGCGGTGGCGCTTAGGGGCACGTCTGGGCTGCTTGTGGCGAGGACTATGAGTCCCACGTCCTCGACCTTGACCTTGGCGTCCGTGAGCGCCTTCTTGGCTGCCTCGACGGCGAGGTCGCTCGTCGCCACCTCGGGCTCCGCAATGCGGCGTTCCCTGATGCCGGTCTTCGTGTATATCCACTCGTCGCTGGTCTCGACGTGTTTGAGCCAGTCCTTGTTCGTCATCACCTTTGGGGCGACGTGGCTACCCGTGCCTGCTATGCCGATGGGCTTCATGTCGCTCAGCTAGGTGGCGTACCTCTATAACGGTTTCCCAGCTAAGGGACCTCGGATTCGACGCCAGTCGAAGTCAGTCCTTCTCGGCGAGAATCTTCGCCTTTATGAATCCCCTGTGGCACATGGCCTCGTCCTTCTCGGCGCAGAGGAGGGCGATGCGGTGCCTCCCCTCCATCAGGGCGCGCAGCTTCCTCATCCCCTCCGCCTCGTCGACCAGCGTGGGGGGAAGCTCCCGCGTCGTGTTCCCGAGTTCCTTCACCCACGTGTACCTCTCGCCGAGCCTCACCTCCAAGCCTCGCTTCGTGTAGACGCCAAGGAACGCCTTGAAGGGGTTCTCCCTGACATCGACGACCAAGTCGACCCCGAGCGCGTCGATCTCCGCGAAGAAATCTGTGGGCTTCTTGCCCCCGTACCCTATAGTCACGACCTCTACGGGTGCCATGGTGGACACTATCGTCTCGGTATCGTTTATAATTGGGGGTTTCCCCGAGAATAACATGGACAAGACCGGATACGCAACGTATCAAGTCGCCAACGTGGCAGCTGTCGTACTGGCACTTTCCATAAACTTCCTCGCCAACTGGCTCCCGCTAAACGGCGTCAACACGGGGCAGGTCGCCGACTCCTACCCGAACCTCTTCACGCCACCCGGTTACGTCTTCGCCATCTGGGGCATAATCTACACGCTCGCCATAATCTTCGCCGCATACCAGGCAAGGCCCAGCCAGCGATCCGAGACATACCTCGCCGGGATAGGCTGGCTCTACCTCGTTAGCGGGTTGATAAACAGTGTCTGGATATTCGCTTTCCACTTCAGCTATGGCGCACCAACGCTCTACCTAGTCTCGACGGTGCTTCTTCTGCTGCTCCTCGCCGACTTGCTCCTCATATACAGGAAACTCGACGTCGGCGGCGCTGGTGTGCCGCGTGGTGTGAAGCTCGCCGTCCACGCCCCCATGAGCATTTACGTGGGGTGGATATCCGTCGCGAGCATTGCTGGGCTTGCCTCCGCGATCAACGTCGTCTTCCCGGGGATACCAGTCGCTACACAGGCCTCGGTGACCGCCGCGATGCTCGTCGTCGCCCTCGCCCTTGCCTTCGTCATGCTCTGGCTTCGCAGGGACGTCGTCTTCGCCCTAGTCGTCGTCTGGGCGGTTTACGGCATAGCTGTCAAACAGGTCGCTACGCCGGTGATCAACCTCACGGCACTCGCCGTCGTGGGGTTCGTCGCCGTAGGGATACTAGCGGTCCCAATAATCAAGAAGCTGAATTGGCTCAACTACTACCTATCCTGACCCTGCGAGGCCACGGGGGATGATAATGGCGGTTAGCCCCGCCAGACCCTCTCGAAGAGGCGAAGCCAGTTGCCGCCGAGTATGCCCTTGATCTCTTGATCCGAGTAGCCACGCGCGACGAGCCCCTTCGTCAGGTTCGGCATGTAGCCGAGCCACCCGTAGCCCCAATCCTTGTCCAGCGCGGAGAAGTAGGAGACGTCGACCGTCTCGGGGTACTTCTGTATGTATGCCATGCGGTCGAGTGTGCTGTTGTAGTCTACGTCGCTGCCGAAGCCCACGTGGTCGGCACCCACGAAGTTGGCGGTGTACTCTATCTGGTCGACTATGTCGTCGGTTAGGGTGCTCTTCCCCGGCTTCTTGGCGAAGTAGGGGGTTATGCCTATGACGCCGCCCTTCTCGGCGCACGCCTTTATCGCCTCGTCGGTCTTCGCCCTCTGCAGCGAGTAGGCGGTGAACTCGCCGTAGAATGTGTGGCGGTTGTTCCACTTTGCCCAGTCGCTGAGTTCTCGGGGCGTCGAGGCGCGTGGGCAGATGTGTGTGAACGCGACGGGGTCCTTTGACATTTCGATCGCGTCCATGCTGGTCTGGTCGCCGACGTGGCTCAGATCGACGAGTATGCCGAGGCGGTTCATCTCCTCGACGAGGGCGACGCCGAAGTTGCTGAGCCCTGCGTTGCACCTCTCCTTGCAGCCGTCCCCCGCCGCGTTCCGGTTGTTATAGGTGATCTGGATGACGCGTATCCCGTAATCGTATGCGATCTTGAGGAAGTTCGTGTTCCCCTCTAGGAAGCTGCTGTCCTGCGGGCCGAAGATGACGCCGTGCTTGCCCTCCCGCTTCGCCCGCTTTATGTCCTCGACCTTCCTCACGAGTAGAGCCTTCTCCTTGGTCTTCTCCGCCCAAGAGTGGTACTGGCTCATCTCGTTCAACGCCTCGGTCAGGCTGCTCTGCATCCCGACGGTAACGTTCGAGGCGGTCAGACCGCCCTTGAGCATGTCGTCGACCCATATGTCCTCACCCACGTAGTCGAGGTAGGCCACTAGACTCGCGTCTATGACGTAGCTCTCCCTATGCAAGGCCATGGCGTGCGCGACCTCGTCCCTGTGGAGGTCAAGATACGTTCTCATGAATATCGCCAAAACACTCAGGCGTCGAGTATAAAAGATGCTCACCAAGGGTTAACGGGCTACCCGTCATGGTAATAACGCGCGACGGCGCCCCTGATGATTGTGAAGACGAGCAAGGTTAACCTGATCTACTACTCACCCACGGGCACTTCGAAGAAGGTGCTCGAGGGCATAGCGAAGGGCCTCGGCATCAAGGGCGTGATGCACATCGATCTTACGCCCGTCGAGGCAGCCACGAAGAGCCACTCAATCCCCGCGGGAGAACTGGCTGTCATCGCAACACCCGTCTACGGCGGACGCGTACCAGTTGTAGCCGCCCAGAGATTCAAGACTGTGAAGGGAAACGGCACACCCGCCGTACTCATCGTAGTCTACGGCAACCGCGCCATCGAAGACGCCCTAATAGAGCTAAGAGACATCACCACAGAGCAGGGATTCAAGGCGATTGCCGCGGCATCCTTCGTCGCCGAGCACAGCTTCTCAAACGAGGCCACGCCTATAGCCCCCGGGCGCCCCGACGCGGAGGATCTCAAGAAGGCGAAGAGTTTCGGCGAGCAAGTCAAGGCTAAGCTCGAAGGCATGACCAAAAGTATCGAGATCAAGGTCCCCGGCAACAAGCCATACAAGGAGAGGAACCCATCTGGCTCACGATTCCCCGAGACGACTGCCGACACCTGCACACTATGCGGCGCCTGCGCTGAGGTATGCCCAACGAGGGCGATAACCGTCACCGACAAGGTCGAGACGGCGAAAGAGAAATGCACCGCATGCTCCGCCTGCGTCAAGGCGTGCCCGACTGGGGCCCGCGTCTGGACGAACGAGGGGGTAAAGAAGGCGGCGACCTGGCTGCACACCGAGTACAGTAAGCGCAGGGAGCCCGAGTACTTCCTGTAGCCAATTTATCGAATCAGTCTGCCCGTGGCCTCGAAGTAATTGGCGATCCTCGGGTCGTCCCGGGGGTCCGGACTGACGGGTTCATCCCACGGATAACCCATCTGAATCTTCATCATACTATAATTCGAGTCGAATGTCGGGTAAGTGATCACGATCTGGCTCGATGGGTAGGAACGGGAGATTATCGGGGGCACGAATATCCCGTTAAGTACCTCCTCCTCTCCCACAATGATCGTGAACGGGCCCTCCAGGTATCCCTTTGTCCCCCTTATCCTCTCAGCGCACTCAGTGGTTAGGATTAACTCGTGACGTGCCGCATTGTAGCTCGCGATGTCGGCGTCCTTCACCACGATCGTGCTGTCACGGGTGGAGATTATTCCAAACCCGTCTACGGCGAAGGGAAATTGCAGAGATAGTACCATCCATAGTGAGAGAGCAGCAATCAACCCGAAGAACGCGGCGAAGAGAGACCTCGCATCCATATTCGATCCCCTATAAAATGCTCGGACTAGTAATTAAGATTCGAGAAAGGGGAAGGTTAGCCCCAGACCCTCTTGAAGAGCTTGACGAAGTTAAGCCCGAGTATCTTCTTTATCTCCTGGTCCGAGTAGCCGCGTGCCACGAGGCCCATTGTGAAGTTTGGCATGTTCTCCATCCAGCCGTAGCCCCACGACTTGTCCATCGGGGTGAAGTAGTCGACGTCGATGCGCTGCGGGTTCTTCCAAATGAAGGCAGCCCTCGTCACCGAGTTGGGGAACTCGAGGTCGCTGCCGAAGCCCACGTTATCCACGCCGACAACGTCCACGAGGACGTCGAGCTGATCCATGATGTCGTCGGTCAGCGTGCTCTTCCCCGCCTTCTTGACGAAGAACGGCGTCACGCCTATAACCCCACCCTTCTCGGCGCACGCCTTCATCATATCGTCTGGCTTCCCTCTCTGCTTCGAGTAGGCTACGAAGTCTCCCCAAAGGCTCGTGGATCGGTTCGCCCACTCGGCGTAGCCGCCCGGCGTCTCGGGGGCAGACTTGCGGGGGATGCTGTGTGTGAAGCTGACGGGGTCCTTCGACTGGTTGATGGCGTCCCAGCAGGTCTGATCGCCCGTGTGGCTGAGATCAATTAGAATCCCGAGCTTGTTCATTCTCTCAACGACCTTTGTTCCGAAGACGCTGAGGCCCGGATCCTTCCTCTCCCTGCAGCCCGCGCCGACCTCGTTGAGCCAGTTGTAGGTGAGTTGCATAGCGCGCAGCCCGTGCTCATGGGCGATGTCGAGGAAGTCCACGTTGCGCTCGAGGAACATCGAGTCTTGCGGGCCGTAGATTACACCGTGCTTCCCCTCCTTCTTCGCCGTCTCGATGTCCGCCGCCTTCTTCACGACCAGCACGCGGTCCTTGTTCTTAGCCGCCCAGTGATTGTGCTCTATGAGCTGCGCCAGCGCCTCGGAGAAGCTCCTCTGCATGCAGACCGTGAGGTTCGACGCCGTGAGGCCGCCCTTGAGTACGTCGTTCAGCCACATGTTCTCGGCGACGTAGTCGATGACAGCGACTATGCTGCTGTCGATGACTATGCTCTCTTTATGGAGGGCGAGTGCGTGCTCCTTCTGATCCTTGCTCAGCTTCAGGTAGCTGCTCATGACAATCAGGGAGAAGGGGGCGAATCTATATAAAAAATGGCGTCCAACTACTCGGGGATTCTATCTATCATCACCTTTATTCTTCTTGCCCGTGTCTCCGGCCTCTTTGCCTCAGCTATCCAGAAGATGTATTGGACCTGGTTCGAGTTCGACGTCGCCCTGAAGCGCTTCAAGGCTCCGCGTTTCCTCAACGCGTCTTCGAGGTCGGCGGGTATCTTCGGTGGCTCCCTCGAGGAGTAGGCGGCGCCCCACCTGCCGTTTCTCTCAGCCTCTTCGACACGCGCTAGACCCGCCTCCTTCATCCGTCCCTCAGCGACCAACCTCTCCGCGATCTCCCTGTTCCTTAGCGACCAAGGGCTATCATCCCTGCGGGGAGTGAACCTGAGGAGGTACTCGTCGGCGTCGAGGGGCTTCATCTGGCTGTCAATCCAGCCATGTACTATAGCCTCCTCAACGGCTTCATCGAGAAAAACACCCGGGTGCATCAATCCCTTCTTTCTAATTATGAGCCAGACCCCGCGCGCCCCGGCGTGGTGAGATTTAAGCCAGTTCGCCCACGCCTCCCTGTCGACGACGTGGAGGGGCTCAGACAAGACGCCTAGGCTCCCCAAACCTTCTTGAAGAGGCTGACCCAGTTGGCGCCGAGTATGCCCTTGATCTCCTTGTCAGAGTAGCCCCGAGCAACCAGCCCCTTCGTGAAGTTCAGCATGTGCTCGAGCCACCCGTAGCCCCAAGTCTTGTCCATCGCCGTGTGGTATGTGACGTCGACCCTCTCAGGGTGCTTCCAGATGTAGCAGCCCCTGATCACCGAGTTCCTGTAGTCGAGGTCGCTGCCGAAGCCAACGTGCTCGGTGCCAACCAGATTCACGACGTAGTCGACCTGATCCATGAGGTCATCGGTCAGTGTCGTCTGCTTGCCCGTCTTCGCGAAGAAGGGCGTGACGCCGACCATGCCCCCCTTCTCGGTGCACGCCTTGAGCGCCTCGTCTGTGCGCCCGCGGCCGAGCGCGAGCTTCACGAACTTCTCCCCACCCGCCCACTTGGCGTATGGGCTCAGGTCGCGGGGTGTCGTGGCACGTGGGATGACGTGCGTGAAGCTCACGGGCTGCTTCGACAGCTCTATCGCCTCCATAGTGCTCCTGTCGCCGACGTGGCTTAGGTCGATGAGCATCCCCCGCTTGTTCATCGCCTCGACGAGGGAGACGCCGAAGTTGGTGAGGCCGCCGTCCACGCGGTCCCAGCAGCCGTCCGCGGCGTCGCTCCGCAGGTAACTGAGCTGTATGATGCGTATGCCCATCTCCCACGCGATTTCGAGGAGGGCGGTCTTCGCCTCGAGGAACATGCTGTCTTGCGGGCCGAGTATGAGGGCGGTCTTGCCCTCCTTCTTAGCCTTCTCTATGTCCGCGGCCTTGCGGACGATGAGTGTCTTCGCCTTCTTCTTCTCCGCCCACTCGTGGACGTCGGCGACCTCCCTCATGGCCTCG
>DUKA01000220.1 GCA_013329615.1 Candidatus Bathyarchaeota archaeon | reverse complement strand
TGTGGCTGTACATGACGTGGTTGCCGCCGTCGGCGATTACTACGTCGTTACGCTCTAGGAACATGGCGGCGGGGAGGACTACGTCGCAGTACCTGGCGGTGGGTGTGAGGAAGAAGTCGTGGCAGACGCTGAACTCGACGGCCTCGAAGGCGCGTATGACCTTATGTGTGTCCGCGGCGGTGGAGAGGTAGTTGCCGCCGACGTTGTAGATCGCCTTGATGTCCGTGGGGAAGCCGCCCCTCCTGCCCTCCAGCACGACGTCGGCCCAGAGGTAGACGGGTATCGACGCCTTAGCCGGGTTCGGCGGGATACCAATCTGAGGCATCTTTGGGAAGGGCAGGGTGCCGAATGCGAGTGCCCCCGATGAGCCGCCGGGGACGCCGAGGTTTCCCGTTGCTGTCTGCAGGGTGATCGCCATCCTGATGGCGTCTTCACCGCCGATGGTCCTCTGTATAGATTGCCCGGGTATGAGCGCCGTCGGATGCGTGGCGCTGTACCTCTCGGCGAGTCCCACGATGACCTCCGCCGGGACGCCACAGATTCCCTCCGCCCACTCCGGCGTTTTTGGCACACCATCGCTGCGCCCCATGATGTATGCCTCAAGCTCGCCGAACCCGTGACTGTACCTCTCGACGAAGCCCACGTCGACGAGCCCGCGGGTTATGAGAGTGTACAGGATCGCCGCCATCATGGCGGAGTCGGTGCCGGGGTAGATGGGTATCCACTCGGTGGCGAGCGTCTTCACGGTGAGTGTCCTACGCGGGTCAATCGCCACAACATCGACGCCACGCCTTCTCGCCTCCCTGATGTGCGCCTCCAGCCCACACTCCATCTTCACGTCGGAGACGTTCGCCCCCCAGAGGATGATCAGTTTCGAGTCGCGCAGGCTCGCCGCATCCATCCCCGCCGCGTATGTCCCGAGGACGTAGGGCGTGACGAATAGTGCGGCGCCGATGCTGTAGCTGGAGTGCCTCTCCGTATAACCACCGAGCATGGCGAGGAACCTCTTAATCAGGCGGTGCGTGTTGTGGAGCGAGCCCCTGCTGGAGCCTGAACCGCCGAGGTGGATGATCGACTGGGTGCCATACTTCTTTTTGATCTCGGTGAGCCTCTGCGCCACGAGGTCGAGTGCCTCATCCCAGCCCGCCTCTCTGAACTCACCGATGCCCCGCGGCCCAACCCTTATCAGAGGCTTCCTGAGCCTGTCGAGGGCGTAGAGGACTCTGTGCATCTGAAACCCCTTGACGCAGCCCGTCATGTACGGGGCGCCGAGGGGGTTATCGGTGATCCCGGTCACAACCCCACCCTCGACGGTGGCGAGAAGAGGGCACCCACCCCCACAGTCGAGGTTGCATGAAACGGGCATCTGAACGCGGCTCAAGCGGAATCCTGTTTGGATGGTATCCGGTGGTCTATAATGATTATCTTCAATCGAGGCGCTTCGCCATGTGAACTAGCGTGGAGCCGCGGAAGGGCTCGCGCCTCGTCTCCTCATAGCCGAACCACTTGTAGAGGGCGACGTTCTCCGCGAAGAGGGAGTTCGTGTAGAGGCGTATGCTCTTGAAGCCCCGCGTGCGTGCCTCGTCCTCCGCGAGTCTGAGGAGGCGAAGCCCGAGCCCTCGCCCCTGACAGTCGGGGTGGACGGCGACGCTCCAGATGAGCGTTTGCCCCTCCTCGTGCTTGAGGACGAGCACCGCGTCGGGCTTGCCCTCGACGGAGAGTATGTGGATCGAGTATACCTCCATCATCTCAGCGTAGTCCACGGTCATAGGCTCCGGTTTACGCCCGATCAGCGGTACCCACTTCGAGTAAGCCGCGTCAGTGATCGCCGACACGGTGACAGCGTCCCCACGTGTCGCCAGCCTGATCTTGATACGCGCATCGTCTCCGGCGGGCTTCCCCCTCGGCATACCCCTGTCTACAGCGAAGTGCCCTATAATCGTCACGTGTCAAGTTTTTTAGGACTGGTCTTAAAATCCCCATCTTCCGCGAATATTGATGGAAAGTATATCCCGAGCGTAACCGTTCGGCGCCAAGCGGGCTTTTTGCTTACTCATTTCTGTCCTCGTAAGTGTTATCCTTACTATCCCCCACTATTCACACATGCCAGTGACAAAGGAAGAGCTTCTCAAGGAAGCCCAGAAGTGGAGCAAGATCGCTCCCCCATACCACGCATTCTACCACGGCAAGGTCGAGGTGATGCCCAAGTGCGCCATAAGGACGCTACAGGACTTCAGCATCTGGTACACACCCGGCGTCGCCCAGGTCTGCAAGGACATAGAGAAGGACAAGGAGCTCGCCTACGAGGGGACGAGCAAGTGGAACTACGTCGGGGTCGTCAGCGACGGCACCCGCGTCCTCGGCCTCGGAGACATCGGCGGCCAGGCCGGCATGCCCGTCATGGAGGGCAAAGCGCTCATCTTCAAGTACCTCGGAGGCGTCGACGCCTTCCCCATCTGCCTCGCCACGAAGGACCCCGAGGAGATCATACAGGCGGTCAAGTGGATAGAGCCCACCTTCGGAGGCATCAACCTCGAGGACTTCTCGAGCCCCAAGTGCTTCTACATCCTCGAACGGCTCAGGAAGGAGATGCCAATCCCCGTCTGGCACGACGACCAGCAGGGCACAGCCGCCGTCATACTCGCCGGCACGTACAACGCCCTAAAGGTGGCGGGCAAGAAGCTCAACACGGCAAAGATCAGCATAGTCGGCGTAGGCGCAGCCAACACGCGCACCTACTACGTCCTCAAGTCGGCGGGCGTCAACCCCAAGAACATCCTCATGACCGACTCCACGGGCATACTCAGCAGCACCCGCAAGGACCTCGAGGGCAGCTACAAGTGGCAGATCGCCAAGGAGACCAACCCCGACGGCGTCGAGGGAGGCATCAAGGAGGCGCTCGAGGGCGCCGACATGGTAATCGCCGCAAGCAAGCCGGGCCCCGGAATCATCACGAAGGAGGACATACAGGGCATGGCCTCAAACTCGATAGTCTTCGCCTGCGCCAACCCCATCCCCGAGATATGGCCATGGGAGGCAAAGGAGGGAGGAGCCAAGGTCGTCGCCACCGGACGCAGCGACTTCCCCAACCAGGTAAACAACAGCCTCGTCTTCCCAGCCATCTTCCGCGGCGCACTCGACGTGCGCGCCAAGACAATCACCGACGAGATGTGCATCGCCTCGGCGAAGGCACTCGCCAAGTACGCGGAGGACAAGGGCCTCAACGAGAACTACATCCTCCCCGGCATGGACGAGTGGGAGATATACCCGCTGCAAGCCACCGAGGTCGCCATGAAGTGCATGGAGCAGGGCCTCGCCCGGAAGAAGATGGCGCGCCAGGAGATATACGACGGCGCAGCCGCCATAATCGAGCGCACGCAGAAGATAGTGAAGCTCCTTATGGCGCAGGGATTCATCGCATCGCCACCGCCAGAGCCCAAGTAAAATACGCCAGAACCCGTGGGGTCCTCCCCCACATCTTTTTCATAAATCAAGCTAATTCCTACCCAACTTCTCAAGCAGAGGGGAGACGCTGATCCTCCTCACGTCGAGACCCAGCTCCGCCGAATCCGCGCCGAGGGACAGGCCGAAGGCGTCAACGTAGTGTATGACGGGTATACCGTACTCTTTCCCCTTCGCCTCCCTCAGCTTGATCTGCCCGACCTCCAGCTGCATCATGCAGAAGGGGCACGTCGCCACTACGGCGTCCGCGCCGGAGGCCTTGACGTCGTCAAGAATGTTCTCAGCCAGCTTGAGCCCCGCCTCCTCCGAGACCTCCCCGAAGAAGGAGCCGCACCCTATGCAGCACGAGGTCTTCTCGTGGTAGTCGACGCTCTCCGCCCCCGTGGCTTCTATGAGCCTGTCGAGCTTCTGGGGGAAATCGGCGTCGTCGAATCCGGAGTACCTCTGCGGGAGGAAGAGGTGACAGCCGTAGAATGGCGCCGCCCTCAGTCCCTTCAGAGGCTTTGCGCTCATCTCCTTCACCCCCTTGGGGCCGTAGTCCTTGTACAGCGTCGTAACAACGTGCTCCACCCTCGCCTTCCCCCGGTACTCCCTACCCACCTCACCGAGGAGCCTGTTTACGTCCCTCCTCAGGTCATCATTAGAATCTAAGAGGTACTTCGCCCTCGATAGGTTGCCGAAGCAGCTCGAGCAGAGGGTCATCAGCGGCAGGTCCTCTTCCTCCGCTATGGCGAGGTTCCGGCTCGTCAGCGCAAGCCCCCTCGTGTAGTCCACGCTGTGCACGAGGCAGGCCGGCATACAGCAGTTGAAGTCGTCCCTCTGCCTCAGCCCTATGTCGAGCCTCTTGAATACGGCCCGCATCGACATCTCGTAGCCGAGCTCACGGACGGAGGCGACGCACCCGGGGTAGAGGAGGTATTCACTCAAGCCTCAAGCCTCCTGAGCAGCTCCTCGCCGAATATCTTCCTCTGCTCCTCGATGGCCTTCGGTGAGATCGTGGCGCCTATCGGCGGCAGACCGTACCCCTCCCTCCACTCGTCGAAGTCCTCCGGCACATTAACCGAGCGGCCAGACTTCATGATCTGCCTCATGATGGTCTTCGGGTTCCTCGGTATCATCCCCTCCGACGAGGCGAGGTTCCTCGTCAGGAGGAATATCTCCGTGGGCTGGATGCCCTGTGGGCACCTCTCCGTGCACCTGTAGCACCACGCGCAGAGCCACAGCTCCTCGCTCCTGAGCAGTTCTGGCAGGTCGTTCGAGACGCGCTGGAGGAGCCTCCGGGGGTTGTACCTCCCAGGCAGCGCCTTCGCCATGGGGCAGCTACCCGTGCAGCTACCACAGTCCTGACAGTAACTCAGCTTCTTCTCGTCGAGAAGCCGGGCGAGCAGATCTCTCGTATCCACCATGGTCTCACATCCAGAAGCCGGTCTACGATGATCCGGTAATTACTGCATATAAGATACTTACTTCGAGGAGTGGGGCGTTCGACGTGCTTCTCGCCGAAAAACGGTTTGAGCGGCGTGTGCGAGACAACCATCTACCAATAAAGGGTAAATACCCCTGTAGGAAAGGTAGTGGATTGACACCCCTGAGAAGAAGTTAGAGGCGTCTTTGTTGACTCAGAAGAAATCCCCGAAAGCCGTGTTTCAGGCGAATGCAGAGGCCTGTGATCAGTGTGGGAAGTGTCCCTCGTCCTGTCCGGTCACCATCCACGTCGAAGGCTTCAACCCCCGTCAGATCATCGCCAAGGTAGCCCTGGGCAGGGAGGCCGACCTGATGAAGAGTCAGGTGATATGGACCTGCACCAGCTGCCTGAAGTGCAAGGAGCGCTGCCCGGAAGAGATCTCGCCATACGATGTCATACAGGCACTGCGTCGCATAGCCATCTACCTTGAGCTGCCCCACCCGGAGGGATACGATGCGTCTGTGAAGGCCGTCGTCGAGACGGGGGTCGTCCAGCAGCCACAGCTGGTCAGGACCCGGAGCAAGGAGAGGAAGGATAGGAAGTCGATGGGGCTGCCGCCGGCGGAGAAGCCGAGGGACATGGCGGCCTACACGGAGACGCTCAGGGAGATTCTCGGGGAGGAAACGGTTTGAAGTACGCCCTATATCTCGGGTGTACCGTCCAGACGGAGCAGTACGGATACGAGGCCTCGGTCAGGGTGACGATGCCCAGACTGGGCGTTGAACTCGTGGACATGGCCGGGGCGAGCTGCTGCGGGTTCCCCCCATTCAGCAGCGTAAACGAGTTGGCCTGGCTTTACTCCTCAGCGAGGAACATGGCGATAGCCGAGGGCATGGGGCTACCCCTCTTCGCCCTGTGCAACGGGTGCCACCTCTCATTCGCCGAGACGAAGCACATGCTAGAGCAAAACCCCGAAATGAAGGCGAAGGTGAACGGGAAACTCGCCAAGGAGGGGCTGAGATACGAGGGCAACGTGCGGCTTGTCCACATCTTCGAATTACTTCACGACATAACCGGGAAGGATAAGATCACGACAGCTTTATCGAACCCGTTGAAGGGTCTCAGGTTTGCCGCACAGCCGGGGTGCCACGCGATACGCCCGAGCAGGGTCGGCAGACCCGACGACGCCGAGAACCCGAAGAAGCTCGACGACCTCATAACCTGGCTCGGCGCCGAGTCCGCGGACTACCCGGAGAAGATCGACTGCTGCGGAAGCTCGCTGGCGGTCGCCGCCGGGAAGGCCACCCTCGACATAGCGGGGGAGAAGCTCAAGGCCGTAAAACGACGCGGCTTCGACGGCCTAGTAACGACCTGTCCCTTCTGCTTCAAGGTGTACGACAACAAGCAGCGCGCCATACAGGTGACGGTCGGTGACAGGGAGCTAGAGGTCCCCGTCTTCTACTACACTCAGCTCCTCGGCCTAGCGATGGGCCTCAAACAGGAAGAGCTCGGGATAGACCTCAACCAGAGCCCCGTCGACGCGGTGCTCGCGAAGATAGGAGGAGCCTAACTTGAAGCCAGTGCTAGTCATAGGCGGAGGCATCGCCGGAATACAGGCCTCGCTAGACCTCGCCGACAGGGGGACGAAGGTCCACCTCGTGGAGCGTACCCCGAGCATCGGCGGCGTCATGGCGCAGCTCGACAAGACCTTCCCAACGATGGACTGCAGCATCTGCATCCTCGCCCCTAAGATGATAGAGTGCTACAGGCACCCCAACATCACCATCCACACCCAGAGTGAAGTCGTCGGGCTTGAGGGATCTGTCGGCGACTTCAACGTCAAGGTGCTTGAGCACCCCCGAAGCGTCGACTCAGCGAAGTGCACGGGCTGCGGCCTCTGCTCGGAGAAGTGCCCGGTGAAGAAGCCTAGCACTTTCCAGGCGGGCTTAGGGCAGCGCAAGGCCATCTACCTCGCCTTCCCACAGGCCGTCCCGCTAATAGCCACAATCGACCGCGAAGCCTGCCTCTGGTTCACGAAGGGTGTATGCAGGACCTGCGAGAAAGTCTGCCCATCGAAGGCGGTAGACTACGAGCAGAAGGAGAACGTTGTCGAGCTGAACGTCTCCAGCGTCATTGCGGCTACTGGCTTCGAGCAGTACAACCCTAAGGACATCGGGGAGTACGGCTACGGGCGCTACAAGAACGTGTTGACGGCGCTGGAGTTCGAGCGCCTCGTCTGCGCCTCCGGTCCAACCGGCGGCGTCTTGAACAGGCCGAGCGACGGTAAGGTGAGCCACAACATAGTCTTCATCCAGTGCGTCGGCAGCCGCACACAGACCACCGGCTACCCGTACTGCAGCTCATCCTGCTGCATGTACGCCACCAAGGAGGCAGTCCTCATCAAGGAGCACGAGCCCAGCAGCCACGTCACGATATTCTACATGGACCTGAAGACATTCGGCAAGGGGTTCCAGGGATTCGTCGACCGCGCCCAGAGTCACTGGGGCGTCAATTATATCCGCGGCCGCCCCGGCGAGATAAGGGAGGACCCCGTGACGAAGAGCCTCACAATACTCTACGAGAACACCGAGGTCGGCAAGGTGGAGCGCGTCGACGCCGACATGGTCGTGCTCTGTACCGCCGCCGTCCCCCACAGGGACAACGGCAAGCTCGCAGCAGTCCTCGGCGTCCCCCTCGACGGCTACGGCTTCTTCGAGGTCGGTGACCCTGTCTCCGCACCGGTCGAGACCGGCAAGCCCGGTGTCTACGTCTGCGGAAGCTGCCACGGTCCCCGAGACATACCCGAGTCCGTCGCCGAGGCGAGTGCCACGGCGGCGAAGGCGGCTGAGGACGCCGCGCGCGCGGAGGTGGGGCAGTAATGGCGCCGAGGATAGGTGTCTTCATCTGCCGCTGCGGTATAAACATCGCAGCATACGTCGACGTCCCAAAGGTCGTCGAGTACGCCAAGACCCTGCCCGGCGTCGCATACGCCGAGGAGAACATGTACACCTGTAGCAGCGACGGCCTCAACAAGATCAAGGAGGCGATAAAGAAGCACAACCTCGACCGCGTGGTCGTCGCCTCATGCACGCCACGCACACACGAGCCCCTATTCCAGGCCACATGCGAGGAGGCGGGTGTCAACAAGTACCTATTCGAGATGGCGAACATACGCGACCAGTGCAGCTGGGTCCACATGAGGGAGCCCGAGAAGGCGACGAAGAAGGCGAAGGACCTAATCAGGATGGCCGTCGCCAAGGCTGCCCTTCTAGAGCCCGACGATGAGCCCGAGATAGACGTCATCCCCAGCACACTCGTCATCGGCGGCGGCGTCTCTGGGATGCGAGCCGCCCTAAGCGTCGCCGATCAGGGATTCGACGTCACCATAGTGGAGAAGGAGCCCGCCCTCGGCGGAAAACTGCGGGGATTCGACAGTCTCTTCCCCCACAAGCAGAAGGCTTCGGAGGTCCTCGAGCCACTCATAGAGAAGGTCACCACCCACCCGAGGATACGCGTCCTCACCGAGAGCAGGCTCAAGTCCGTCTACGGCTTCATAGGCAACTTCGACATAGGCGTCGAGACGGGCAAGGGGGTCGAGACCCTAAAGGTCGGCACGATCATCGTCGCCGTCGGCGCCGAGGTACTCAAGCCCAGAGGACTCTATCTCTACGGCGAGGACCCACGCGTCGTCACCCAGAGCGAGCTAGAACAGCTCCTCCACACAGGTAGCGTCAACGCTGAAAAGATAGTCATGATCCAGTGCTCCGGTTCGCGAAGCGCGGAGCGCCCATACTGCAGCCGGATATGCTGCAACGAGGCGGTGAAGAATGCCCTCAACGTCACGGAGAAGGGAAAAGAGGTCTACATACTCTACCGTGACCTGCAGACATACGGCATCCACTACTCGCGCCTCGAGCAGGAGGCGAAGAGGAAGGGCATAAGGTTCCTCAAGTATCAGGCGGATAAGCCGCCCACCATAACGGCGGAGCCCAACGGGTTGAAGGTGAGCGTCTACAGCCCGACGGTGAACGAGACGGTGGAAGTAACGGCCAACATGCTTGTCCTCAGCACTCCCCTCGTCCCCGTCTCGGACGCTAAGGAGTTGAGCCAGATGCTTAAGGTCCCCCTCGACTCGAACGGCTTCTTCATGGAGGCGCACGTCAAGCTGCGCCCCATCGACTTTGCTACAGACGGCATATTTGTTTGCGGGACTGCGCATAGCCCAAAGGACATCGGGGAGAGCGTCGCACAGGCTCTAGGCGTGGCTAGCAGGGCCTCGATACCCATGGCGAAGAAGAGGGTACGCACCGCAGCCATCATGAGCCAGGTCGACCAGACCCGCTGCAGCGGCTGCGGCACCTGCATAGACGTCTGCCCATACAACGCCCTACGCAAGAACGAGAAGGGCCTCGCCGAGACCATCGCAGCCGTCTGCAAGGGCTGCGGAGTCTGCGGCGCAACCTGCCCAGAGAAGGCGATAACGATGCACCACTTCACCGACGAGCAGATACAGGCACAGGGCCTCGCCGCCCTCGAGGAGGACTAGACGATGAGCACATTCGAGCCAAACATAGTCGGATTCCTCTGCAACTGGTGCAGCTACGCCGGCGCCGACCTAGCGGGTGTGAGTAGGATCCAGTACCCTACGAACATGCGCGTCATAAAGGTAATGTGCAGCGGCCGCGTCGAGCCGGGAATGGTCCTCGAACTACTCGAGGCGGGCGCAGACGGCGTCATGGTGACGGGGTGCCACATAGGCGACTGCCACTACATATCCGGCAACCTGCACACGAAGCGCAAGTTCGCCCTACTCCAGAGGCTCCTCGCCAAGACCGGCCTCGAGCCACAGCGCATACGGCTGGAGTGGAACAGCGCCGCCGAGGGGCAGCGCTTCGCAAACCTCGTCAAGGAGTTCACGGAGCAGGTCCGCGCAGTCGGACCGACGCCCCTCAAGGCGCCGACCCCCGACGCGGCGAAGCTCCTCAACACACGCGCTGCACTGGCAGCAGCGGACGGCTTCAGGCTCCGCGCCCTAGTCGGCAAGGAGGAGAAGCTCGTAACCGAGGGCAACGTCTACGGCGACAAGGTCGCGCAGGACGAGTTCACAGAGGCGATGGACGAGGCCGTCGAGACGGAGTTCCAGGTCCACCGCATACACATCATGCTACAGGAGAGGCCCAGATCTGTGAAGGACATGGCGAAGCAGCTCGGCTTGCAGCCCAAGGCTGTGCTGGGCTACGTTGTCGCCCTCAGGCAGAGGGGCTGGGTCGACGTCAAGGAGGCCGTGGAGGGGACGCCCCTCTACGCGGCGCAGTGAGGCTGATCAACATGGATAAGACAGGCAGCGTGCTGGTCGTCGGCGGTGGAATAGCGGGCATACAGGCCGCGCTCGACCTCGCCGACAGCGGATTCAAGGTATACATGGTGGAGAGGGAGCCGAGCATCGGCGGCGTGATGACGCAGCTCGACAAGACGTTCCCAACGAACGACTGCGCCATGTGCATACTCGCCCCCAAACTCGTTGGGGCGGGGCGCCACCCCAACATACAGCTCCTCACCTACAGCGAGGTCAAGTCCCTTGAGGGGGAGGAGGGCAACTTCACCGCCACCATCCTCAAGAAGGCGCGCCGAGTCGACCCCGCCAAGTGCAAGGGCTGCGGCGACTGCGCCACCAAGTGCCCCGCATCCGCCATAGACACCTACAACGCCGACCTCAACGACCGCAAGGCCGTCTACATCCGCTTCAGCCAGGCCGTCCCACTCACGTACGCGATTGACAGGGACAAGTGCCTCGGCTGCGGCATCTGCAGCGAGGTCTGCAAGTCCGACGCGATAAGGTACGACGACGCTGACGAGGAGCTGAAGATCAACGTCGGCTCCGTGGTCCTCGCCCCCGGTTTCGAGGCGTTCGACCCCTCCAAGCTCTCGGAATTGGGCTATGGTAGATACCCGAACGTCGTGAGCAGCGTCGAGTTCGAGCGCATACTCAGCGCCACGGGGCCATACAGGGGAGTCGTCCTCCGCCCAAGCGACGGCGACATGCCCAAGAAGGTAGCCTTCCTGCAGTGCGTCGGCAGCCGGGACGCCCGCGTCGGCAACCCCTACTGCAGCGGCGTCTGCTGCATGTATGCCATAAAGGAAGCAGTAATCGCCCAGGAGCACAACCCCGGCCTCGAGGCCAGCGTATTCTTCATGGACATACGCGCCTTCGGCAAGGAGTTCGACGACTACTACACGCGCGCCGAGCACGAGCACGGCATAAAATTCATCAGGAGCCGCGTCGGTCACGTCGAGCAGGACCCCGAGACGGGCGGCCTCTACCTCACATACGAGGAGGACGGCGAGGTCAAGCGGGACCGCTACGACATGGTGGTCCTCGGCGTCGGCCTCAACCCGCCGAAGGGCGCGGAGAAGCTCAGCGAGGCGATGGGGGTCACCCTCAACAAGTATGGCTTCGCCGAGACCAAACTCTTCAGCCCACTCGAGACGAGCCGGAAGGGAGTCTACGTCTGCGGCGCGTTCAGCAGCCCGAAGGACATCCCCGACAGCGTCGCACAGGCAAGCGGAGCGGCCGCGAAGGCGGCGAGTGCAATCTCAGCCGTCCGCGGAACGCAAGTCAAGCCCGTCGAGTTCCCCGCGGAGCGCGACGTGGCTAACGAGGAGCCGCGCGTCGGCGTCTTCGTCTGCTGGTGCGGCATAAACATCGGAGGCGTCGTCAACGTGCCCAGCGTCGCAGAGTACGCGAAGAAGCTACCGCACGTCGCATACGCTGAGGAGAACCTCTACACCTGCAGCCAGGACACGCAGGACAGGATAAAGAACAATATCATCGAGCACAAGCTCAACCGAGTAGTCGTCGCCTCCTGCACGCCCCGCACACACGAGCCCCTCTTCAGGGCAACCCTACGCGAGGCTGGCCTCAACGAGTACCTATTCGAGATGGCGAACATACGCGACCAGTGCAGCTGGGTCCACATGCACGAGAAGGAGGCCGCCACAAGGAAGGCGGAGGACCTCGTCAGGATGGCCGTCGCCAAGGCGAGCCTCCTACAGCCGCTCGAGAAGCACAAGATACACGTCACCCCCGGCGCCCTAGTCGTCGGCGGAGGCGTCAGCGGAATGACCGCCGCGTTAGAGATCGCCGACCAGGGCTTCGAGGTCCACCTCGTCGAGAAGGAGGCGGAGCTCGGAGGCAACATGAAGAAGATAAGGTTCCTCCCATCGGGCGAGGACCCCGCCGCGGAGCTGGCGAAGCTAGAGGCACGCGTCAGGTCCAACCCCAAGATCAGCCTCTACACTGGGACGCAGGTCGCGGAGGTCGACGGCTACGTCGGCAACTTCGAGACCACGCTCGCAAGCGCCGCGAAGGAAACCCAGATCAAGCACGGAGTGGTCATCGTCGCCACCGGCGGAGTGGAGTACACGCCCAAGGAATACGCTTACGGCAAGCACCCCGGCGTGATGACCCAGTTCCAGCTCGAAGACAAGCTACACACAGGCTACAAGCCCGGCACCGTCGTCATGATCCAGTGCGTGGGCAGCCGTAACGAGGAGCACCCGAACTGCAGCCGAGTCTGCTGCACGGGCGCCGTCAACAACGCCCTAAAGGTCAAGGAGGCGAACCCCGCGGCCGACGTCTACATCCTCTACAAGGACATGAGGACATACGGCTTCAAGGAGGACTACTACCGCGCCGCAGCGGACAGGGGCGTCATATTCATCAGATACGACGATGCGCACAAGCCCGAGGTCACCGCCGATGGCGCCCTGAAAGTAAGGGTACTTGACCCCGTACTCAGGGAGAACGTAATCATCGAGCCCGACGCCCTCGTCCTAAGCGCGGGTGTTCTGCCCGCCGCCGACAACAGGAAGCTCGCGGGGATGCTCAAGGTCCCCATAAGCAAGGATGGCTTCTTCCTCGAGGCGCACATGAAGCTGCGTCCGCTCGACTTCGCCACGGAGGGCGTCTACCTCTGCGGGTTGGCGCACGGCCCTAAGACCATCGACGAGTGCATAAGTCAAGCGAGCGGAGCCGCGTCGCGTGCCTTGACGATCCTGAGCCACGACGAGATCGAGGCCGAGGGCGCCATCGCAAGCGTCGACGAGGACGCCTGCAGCGGCTGCCAGATGTGCGCTGCCGTCTGCGAGTTCAAGGCGATAGAGATGGTTAAGAAGGGGGACAAGACCCACAGCCACGTCATCTCCGAGGTCTGTAAGGGCTGCGGAGTCTGCGCGGCAACGTGCCCGAGCGGCGCGATAACTGTAGGCCACTTCACCGACTTGGAGATACTTAGCCAGGTCAAGGCCGCCCTGGAGGCGAGGCAATGAGCGAATACGAGCCCAAGCTCGTCGGCTTCCTCTGCAACTGGTGCAGCTACGCCGGCGCCGACCTCGCGGGGGTGAGCAGGTTCCAGTACCCGACCAACCTGCGCGTGATACGCGTCATGTGCAGCGGCAGGGTCCACCCCGCCCACATACTTGAGGCGTTCAAGGATGGCGCCGACGGCGTGCTAGTCGCCGGGTGCCACATCCCGACCGACTGCCACTACATCTCGGGCAACTTCAAGGCGCAGCGCCGAGTGGCCATGGTCAAGAAACTCATGGAGCAGCTCGGCATCGAGCCCGAGCGCCTCCGCCTCGAGTGGATAAGCGCCGCCGAGGGCGACAAGTTCGCGAAGACCATCAGGGAGATGACGGAGGACCTGAAGAAGCTGGGGCCGAGCCCCGTCGCGAAGGTCCTCAAGGAGGCCGACTGACATGGCACAATCTGAGATCAGAATCACTAACGAGGGCAAGGAGTTCCGCAACGAGGTCATGGCGACACACGGCGCGGACAAGCTCATGCACTGCTACCAGTGCGGCACATGCACGAGCGACTGCCCAGTCGCCAAGCGCGTCCCAGAGTTCCGCCCACGCAACATCGCACGCCTAGCCATCTACGGGCAGAAGGATCGCCTCCTAGACGGCGACCTCGTCTGGCTATGCGCCGGCTGCTACACCTGCTACGAGCGGTGCCCCCAGAAGGTACACGTCAGCGAGATAGTGAGCGCACTAAGGCAGCTCGCCCTCAGGGAGGGCAAGATACACCCCACAATCAAGTCGATAGTCACAACCATCCCCAAGCATGGCTACATCAGCGAGATCGGGGAGTTCGAGAACGAGATGCGCGCCGACGACGGGCTACCACCCGCACCCACGCCCGCCACAGAGGAGATCAAGGCAATAGTGAAGAAGACCGGCATCCTCGGCCGCGTCGGAGGCGCCTAAGATGAAGTACGCCTTCTTCGTCGGCTGTACGGTCCTCAGCAGGCTCCCCGGCTACGAAAAGTCCGCCCGGAAGGTGGCGGAGAAGCTGGGCGTCGAGCTGGTCGACATGCCCGGCTCGAGCTGCTGCGGGACCACCTATATGGAGACACTAGATCGCAAGACGGCACTCGCCCTCGCCGCCCGCAACATCGCGATAGCAGAGGAGATGGGCCTCGACATAGTCACCGTCTGCAA
The DNA here is from genome assembly GCA_013329615.1 of Candidatus Bathyarchaeota archaeon. Classification (GTDB taxonomy): domain Archaea; phylum Thermoproteota; class Bathyarchaeia; order TCS64; family TCS64; genus UBA8941; species UBA8941 sp8941u. The sequence continues at coordinate 834 of DUKA01000220.1, read as the reverse complement.
CGGCTGCACAGAGAACCTCACCAAGACCAACAAGGCGCTGAAGGAGGACCCGGCGCTCCGCGCCGAGGTCAACGAGATACTCAGGGAGACCGGCAAACAGTTCAAGGGCACAGTCGAGGTCAAGCACTACGTCAGGATGCTCAAGGAGGACGTCGGCCTCGACAAGGTCAAGGCTGCGAGCGTCAAGCCCTTCAAGGAGCTCAAGGTAGGCGCCCACTACGGGTGCCACCTCCTAAAGCCTAGTGACGAGATGCTTTTCGAGGACCCAAACGATCCGAAGGTCCTAGACGACCTGATACGCGCCACCGGCGCCGAGAGCGTCGACTACCCGGGGAAGACCGAGTGCTGCGCCGGCCCTGTGATGGGCATCCGGGAGAAGGTCACGTGGAACGTCGGCATGGACAAGGTCCAGACCGTGAAGAAGTATGCCGACGCCATGGCGACCTGCTGCCCATTCTGCTACATAACCTACGAGAGATGCCAGTTCATGACCGAGACCAATCCCAACCTGCCCGTCGTCCACATACCCCAGCTGCTCGGCCTCGCAATGGGCCTCACGGCCGACGAAGTCGGACTCAGCACGAACAAGGTGGACGCCAGCGCCCTTCTGGCGAAGCAGGAGGCATAAAGATGGAGAAGCTCAAGTTCGGCTTCTACTGGGCCGCCAGCTGCGGTGGCTGCGAGATCGCCGTCCTAGATGTCGACGAGAAGATACTCGACGTCCTCCAGATCGCGGACGTCGTCTTCTGGCCCGTTGCCATGGACGTCAAGTACAAAGATGTTGAAGCCATGGCGGACGGCTACATGGACGTCTGCTTCTTCAACGGGGGCATA
>DUKA01000046.1 GCA_013329615.1 Candidatus Bathyarchaeota archaeon | reverse complement strand
TCTACAGGCGCTGGGGCTTCGAGAAGACTGAGGAGAAGGCACACCACATCTGGGGACGCGACCTCGTCGAGGAGAAGTACGAGCTGCGGCTCTGACTAGAATCCGCGTGAGCCGAAAGGTTAAAGCTTCGATCTTCGTTCGTCTCTACGCAATGTCGGACGACGAGCTGGAGCGCCTCAAGAGGAAGAAGATGCAGGAGCTACAGCGGCGGATGGCCGCAAAAGACGCGGTAGAGGCAGCGCAGGCGCTAACCAAGGATAAACCGAAGGAACCATCGACCGACCAGATACTCGACACCATCTTCGGCGACCGCGCCTGGGAGGTGTGGCGTATAGCCCGCGAGCAGTTCCCGCAGGTCATACCGCAGGTAGAGCAGGCACTCATCGACGCGGTCAAGCAGGGCAAGATAAGGGAGAAGATAGACGGCGGCGGGCTCGCCATGTTCCTACGCCAGATAGGCGTCCCACTCAGGCTCAACACACAGATAAGATTCGCCGAGCACGGCGAGCTGAAGACGCTTGAGCAAAAGCTGAAGAAGGACGCGTAACCCCGACCCCTCGTGTTATTTACCCGATGAGGGTGAAGGATCAACATCGATCCGGTGACTCGCATGCGCCCCCCGTGGTTCATAACGCTGCTGAAGACGGGTTTTCCCCTCCGCTTCGCCTTCGCCAAGGCGTCCCGCATCCCCGGCATCGGCGCCATAATGAGCTGGATGCTCTTCGACGGCGACGATATGGTCTATCTCCCAAAGGACAACGTCGTTGAGCTGGCTGTAAACCAGCCGATAGACCCGGGCACGAGCACGCCGCTCCCCGGGGAGGTCGTCCACCGATTCATAGACGAGGCGGGCTTCCACTGGGCGATGAACTTCTGCATCTGCCGCGAGGCGAACAAGTGCAAAGATTATCCCCGAGACCTCGGCTGCCTCTTCTTGGGGGAGGCGGCTAAGAGGATCGACCCGAAGCTGGGCCACCCCATAACGCGGGAGGAGGCGCACGAGCACATACGCCGCGCAGACGAGGCGGGGCTCATACACGTCATCGGGCGAAACAAGCTAGACGCAGTCTGGCTCGACATCGCTCCCGGGGAGCGGCTCCTGACCGTATGCAACTGCTGCTCCTGCTGCTGCCTCTGGAAGATGCTTCCCAGCCTCAACGGCGCCATCTCGGGGCGCATAACAAAGATGGATGGAATCGAGGTTACCGTGGACCCTTCCGCCTGCGTCGGCTGCGGGGCGTGCCAGAAGGTGTGCTTCGTCGACGCCATAAAGATCGAGGACGGTAAGGCGCGGATCACGGATCAGTGCCGGGGCTGCGGGCGATGCGTCGAGGCGTGCCACAACAACGCCATAAAGATGACGACCCCCACCACCGAGGCAATAGAAAACACGGTGAAGAGAATAAGGGAAAAGGTGGACGTGGGCTAGTAGTTCTCGGCGCGTAGCTCATAGTAGCTCTGCGGGTGCTTGCAGGCGGGGCATACTTTCGGGGCCTCCTTGCCCTCGTGCACGTATCCGCAGTTGCGGCACTTCCACTCCGTCGCCTTCTCCCTCTTGAAGACGGCGCCCGCCTTCACGTTGGCGAGGAGCTTCCTGTACCTCTTCTCATGCCTCTCCTCGACCTCACCGATCTCGGTGAAGGTCTCGGCGACGTCCTTGAAGCCCTCCTTGAGGGCGACCTTAGCGAACTCCGGGTAGAGCACGCCCCACTCCATCTTCTCCCCCTCCGCGGCGTGGAGCAGGTTCTCCGCCGTCGTCCCAATTACACCCGCGGGGTATGAGGCGGTTATTTCGACCTCCCCACCCTCGAGATACTTGAAGAACATCTTCGCATGCTCCTTCTCGTTCTCGGCAGTCTCCATGAATATGTCCGCGATCTGCTCGAAGCCCTCCTTCTTCGCAGCCGACGAGAAGTAGGTGTAACGCGTCCTCGCTTGACTCTCGCCGGCGAACGCCTTCAGCAGATTCTTCTCGGTCTCAGAGCTCTTCATCTTCGCCATACTATCACTTGGGTTATTTCTCTGGTAATGCTCGTTTAAAAACTCGTATCACTGGGCTAGATGGCTTCGACGCTCGACGCCTTGAAGCTGAGGTAGACCTCTGAGCCAACGTTTAGCCCCATCTCGATGAGGCTGCGCCGTGTTATCTGGACGGTGAAGACGCGCCCCGCGTCCACCTTCAGGCGTATGATGGAGCCCAGCTCCTCCACGGCGACTATCCTGCCCCTGTATTCGTTGCGGGCGCTCGTCTCTATGAACGCCTTGGAGAGTATGATGTCCTCGGGGCTTATGCGGACGGCGACTCGCCCCTCCCTGTTGAAGGCGGCGCTTATCGTGACGCCTCCGCTCACCTCGATCTGCGCCACCCCCTCCACGATCCTCGACGTGCCCGAGAAGACGTTCTCAGCGAAGCGGGGGTCTGCGAACAGGGCGCCGGTCTCCCCCTCGCTTATCAGTCTCCCCCCCTCAAGCTGTATGACGCGCCCCGCGAGCCTCCTCACCTGATCATAGTCGTGCGTCGCAACGACCACCAGTCTCTTCCCCGCCTCTTCGGCGATAATATCCGATATTATCGAGGCGTTCGCCGGGTCGAGGTTCGATGTCGGTTCGTCTAGGAGTAGCACCTTGGGGTCGAGGACGAGGGCGCGCGCCAACACCGCCCTCTGCTGCTCACCCCCCGAGAGCTTCTGGGCATTCTTCGTCTCGAATCCAGGGAGCCTGACACGCTCGAGGGCGTCCTTGACCCTCGCCGCCGTCTCCCCCTCGGGCAACTCCCTAAGCCTCAGCCCATAGGAGACGTTCGAGGCGACATCCCCCCTGAGGAAGAGAGCCGCTTGGAATATCATGGTCGCCTCCTTTCTAAGCGCCGCCGCACGCTTCGAGTCCACGGCCTCGCCCCTGTATAGGAGTCTGCCAGATGTTGGTGGTTCAAGGCCGGCGAGCATCTTCAGGAGCGTCGTCTTCCCCGCGCCGCTCTGCCCTATGATGCCTAGTATGGAGCCGTCGTCGACGCTGAGGGTGACGCCGCTCAGCGCCTCCTTCGCGCCGTAGCGCCTACCAGCCGCTTCGAGCCTGTAGATCTCCAAACCAGTGGCTCCTCCCTACGTAGCCGATTATGAAGTTTAGCGATAGGACGACGGCGAGCAGTATGAAGCTGAGGGCGAAGCTGAGTCCCAGTTCGCCCTTGGCGGTCTCCAGTGATATGGCTGTGGTTAGCACGCGTGTTATCCCCCTTATGTTTGCACCTAACATCATGGCGATGCCGAGCTCGGCGAATGCCCGATTGAAGCTAGAAACCAGGGCGAGCGAGACACCACCCCACGCCTCGCGCAGCACGGCCATCGCGGTCTCGAAGTCATCTGCCCCAAGCGTCCGCACGAGGTCGCGTAGCTTTTCATCCTTCGCCTCTATGGCGCTCGCGGTGAAGCTGACTATTATGGGGATGATGAGTATCGCCTCTCCTACGGCGATGCCGGGGACCGTGTAGAGCAGGTCGAGTACCCCGAGTGGGCCGTCCCTGCTGAACATCGCCCAGAGGAACAGCCCGAGGGAGACCGTTGGGACGCCGACGAGAGCGTTGAAGAGCACCTTAACGAACTCCTTGCCCCTGAACGAGCCCATCCCTATGAAGATACCAAGGGGTAACCCGATCAGAGCCGCCATGACCGTCGCCATCATGGAGGTCGTCAGGCTGCGCATTGTTATCTCGATGACCTGCTGGTCGCCCGTTGCGATGAGGTGCAGCGCCTGCGTGACGCCGTCGATGATGGGTTGCCAGCTCAAAAATGGTCCCCCGGGAAAATTGGCTACCTTACCCCGTTTAACTGTATAGGTCGCCGGGGTTGAGGCGGTACGCGGTGGGGCAGTCCGAGCCCTCGATGTAGGCGTAGTCCTTCACCCACTGTATGAGTTCCGTCTCTGTGCCCGCCTTGAGCGTCGTTATCCAGGGCTTGAAGAGCGTCTGACCGTACTGGGTCGTGCCGTAGGTGGCGAAGAGCTGCTGCCCCTCCGTGCTCGCCATGTACTTGACCAGCGTCAGGGACGCCTCGTAGTGGCCCCTCGTGTTCTTCGCCGGGTTACAAATGATGGCGGAGTAGACGTTCAGGGTGTCCTTGCCCGAGTCGACCACCTTTACGAGCTTTATGACGCCGGTGCTCGACGTCTTCAGGAAGGTGGCGACGTCGGCGATGGTGTAGCCGTCCTTCTGGTCGGCGAGCTGGAGCGTCGCCGTCATGCCGGCGCCCGCCTCGTAGTACCAAGGCGTGCCCGCCGGGGTCAACTGCTGCTTCAGGATGGTGACGTTGAGGCCGGCGAGCTTCCAGAGAGCCTTCTCCTTGGAGTGGGTGCCCGAGTTGTCGCCCCTGCTCACCCAGATGGCGTTGCCCTTCGCGCCCTCCTCGGCGATCTTCTTCAGCGCGTCGATCGGGCTCAGCCCGGTGACGCCGATCGGGTCGGAGCTCGGGCCGACGAATATGTAGAAGTTGTAGGCGATTATCTTCCTGTTTACGCC
>DUKA01000047.1 GCA_013329615.1 Candidatus Bathyarchaeota archaeon | reverse complement strand
CGGGAACCCGCTGCCGACAATCAACACGCTCGTGGACGCCTACAACCTCGCCTCGGTGGCGACGAGCATACCCTTCGGAGCCTTCGACACCGACAGGATGAGGGGCACGCCCGTCATGAGGGAGGCGAAGCCGGGGGAGGAGTTCCTCGGCATAGGTATGGAGAAGCCCATACAGCTCAGCGGAGGCGAGGCAGTCATACAGGACGACGATCGCCTCGTGGCCGTCTACCCCTACAGGGACGCCGACTACAGCAAGGTCACGACATCCACGCGAAACCTCCTCCTGCTCACCTGTGGCGTGCCGGGAATAGGCGCAGACGTGCTCGAGAGGGCGGAGGTTGTCGGAGTCGAGTACATATCCCGCTTCTGCGGCGGATCACCATCGTAGGGTGTTGGCTTTGATAGAGGTCGACGGCTCCCTGATGGAGGGCGGAGGACAGTTGCTGCGTATGGCGACCACATACAGCGCCATCCTCGGCGAGCCCGTGAAGATAACAAACATCCGCGCCAACAGGAACCAGCCCGGCCTCAAGCCGCAGCACCTCTCGACCCTCAAAGCGGTGGCCGAGATATGCTCCGCGGAGACGAAGGGCCTCGAGGTGGCGAGCCGGGAGGTGGAGTTCCACCCCCGGAAGATAAAGGGTGGGGAGTTCAACTTCGACATAGGCACCGCCGGGAGCTGCAGCCTTCTCCTCCAGTGTGCTGCGCCGGTCGCCGCATACTCCGATGGGCCTGTGAGGATCAGCGTGAGGGGCGGGACTGCCGTGCGCTGGTCCCCACCCATGCACATCGTGCAGCACGTCGTCTGGGCCGGCCTAAACCGGATGGGCTTCTCGGGCGTCGTCAGGGTCCTCCGCGATGGCTATTACCCGAAGGGCGGCGGCGTCGTGGAGGCGAGGATAAACCCCGTCAGGGGCTTCAAGTCGATAGAGTGTGAGAAAGCGGAGGTCAGCGGCATACGCGGCTTGTCGACGTGTGGGGGGTTGCCCCGGCACGTAGCCGAGAGGCAGGCGGACTCAGCCCATAAAGTGATCAGGGATGAGGGCTTCGAGGCGCACATAGACGTCGCTACGCCGGGCAAGACGTTGACCCCGCTGTCGCCGGGGAGTGTCATCTGCCTCTGGGCCGAGGGGGACGCACTCATAGGCGACGACGGGCTGGGTGAACGCGGGAAGACCGCGGAGAGGGTTGGCTCCGAGGCGGCGCAGCGCCTAATAGAGCAGATAAGGACGGGCGCCTACGTCGACCTGCACACAGCCGACAACCTCATACTGCCCTGCTCACTCGCAGCGGGCACATCCAGCTTCACCGTCACCCGGCTGACACTGCACACACTGACCGCCGTCGAGGTCGCAAAGAGCATCATAGGGGCAAAGATAATCGTCGAGGGCTCAGAGGGAAAACCAGGGAGGATAACCGTCGAGGGGCGCGGGGTGACGAACCCCCGATTCGCCGATCAGGCTTAACCGAGAATGTGAGAGGGCGTCTGCGTTGATCGTGCTCAGGTTCGACAGGGGTGTGCTCGTCGTCGAGGACGATCAGGGCAAGCTGACGCGTAGGCGGGCCAACGATTATGCCGCCGTCCTCAGGGGGCTTGAGGGATCTGATTACCGTGATGAGGCGCTCAAGGCACCCCTCGTTGAGGGGTTGAGGTCCAACTTCGAGGCCCGCGACTACCAGTCCGAGGCGGTCGAGGGCTGGGAAAAGGCTGGCCACAGGGGCATAGTCGTTCTGCCCACGGGTGCGGGCAAGACAGTGATGGCGATAAAGGCGATGGAGAGGCTTCAGGCGGCGACACTCGTCGTCGTGCCCACCATCGTCCTGATGGAGCAGTGGAGAGGTGTGCTATTCGAAGCCTTCGGCGTCGAGGTGGGCGCACTCGGCGGTGGGTCGAGTGACATCAAGCCGATCACCGTCTCCACTTACGACTCCGCGGCGCTAAGGGCTCGTGAACTGGGCGACAGGTTTACACTCATCATCTTCGACGAGGTCCACCACCTCCCGGCGCCGAGCAACTCGGGCATAGCGTTGAACTACCTCGCGCCGTATCGCCTCGGCCTTACAGCCACACTTGGCAAGGACGAAGCCGTACTCGATGAACTTGGCAATCTCGTTGGTCCCGTTGTCTACGAGAAGGGAGTCGAGGAGCTCGCCGGCAAGCACCTCAGCGACTACACCGTGCACACGATAAACGTGCCACTCGCGCCCTCGGAGAAGCTTGAGTACGAGAGGCAGTTCGCCGTCTACAAGAGTTTCCTGCAGAGGCGCGGGATCAAGATCAGAAGTGCACGCGATTACCTTCTATTCGTGAAGCGGAGCGGCGTTGACCCTGAGGCGCGCAGGGCTCTCATGGGGAGAAACGCCGCGATGGACGTGGCGCTCAACAGCAGGAGCAAGGAGGAGTACCTTCGAAACCTACTCGCCGCGAACCCGAACGAGAAGGCGATCATCTTCACCCGCCACAACAAGCTCGTCTACCGCATCAGCCGAAGCCTCCTCATCCCCGCCATCACCCACCAGACCGTCAAGGAGGAGCGTGAGGAGATACTCGACAGGTTCCGCCGCGGCGTCTACAGGCGCATAATCACGAGCCAGGTCCTTGACGAGGGCGTGGACGTCCCCGACGCTTCGCTGGCGGTGATCCTGAGCGGTACGGGGAGCAGCCGAGAGTTCATACAGCGCCTCGGCCGCGTGCTCCGCAAGAAGGAGGGCAAGCAGGCGAACCTCTACGAGCTCGTGAGCTTCGGCACCGCCGAGACGAGGATGAGCAGGAGGCGGAAGGAGACGTGATCCTGCCACACGAGCTTATACGGGTCCGGAGGACGAAGAACGCCCTCACGCCCCTCTTCGCCGACCCCGAGAAGATCAGCCTCGCGAAGACCCTCATTGCCGTCTACAGTGAGAGCCGGGACAGGCGGCGCGGAGACCTCATGGAGGGTCTCGCGAGCTGCGAGGAGTTAGGCTATGACTTCAAACTTGTCCGAGGGCTTTCAGCAGTCCTTGACTCACGGTGCATATTCGGCACGCGTTCATTCGTGCCCCCCGTGAAGGCGAGGACGATGCTTTTTGAGGAGGCGGCTCGGCGTCCATCGGTGTCGGAGAGGGACCGCGTCGAGGTCCTGTCGAATGTGGCGGAGGGGCTCGGTGTCGCATCCGCCGACGTCGACGAGAGCATGTACGCCGACCTGCTGGAGGAGCAGCACCTTATAGACTTCAAGGAGCCGTCGCCGGATGAGCTGCTGCGGCTCTATAATTTCGCCCTCTCGGCTGTTGTCTTGGCTTACTCGGTGCGTATCGTAGTCGGTTACACGGGGCGCGGCGAGGCGGTGGTCAAGGCGGCGGAGGCGCTCGGTGAGCCCGACGTTAAGGTCGGATCGCTGAGCATCGACTTGAAGCCGGTGAAGCAGGTGGGAGTTCGAGGTACCAAGGTCGAGCGGCTTCTCGCCCTGCTGCTGGAGGCTAAGAACTGGAGCTTGCGCGCCGACGTGGCGTATCCAGCAAGGTATAGGGAAACGCGCCCACTGGAGTTGAACCAAAAGCTCCACGGCGGTTCTCTGATGGCTGAACCCGCCGAGGAAGAGTTGATCATAGAGATAAAAGCACCCGCGAGGAAGCGCAGCTTCGGAGACATCGTCGTGATCGACGACGAGGCTCACAGGAGAGGCGTGACCGACAGGGAGCTGCTGCGCCTCGTGGAGGGGGATAAGGTGAACTACATGAGGCTGCCCGGCGTCCTCGTCACCCCGGAGAAGCTGGCGGAGCTGCGCGCCGGGATCGAGGAGATCGGGGGAAGCGATCTGGCTGACTACAAGACGTATCTGAAGGGGCAGGGGTGCAAGAACCCGATCCCCGTACTAGAGGCGCTCGGCTACGTCGTCGAGATAGACCCTGAGACGCGTAAGCCCTGCGTGAGCCGCCTGCGGCGCAGGTCAAGCTAGAGCTTCTCGAAGTCCAAGTCGGCTGTCTTGACGAGCTTCGCGAATCTGCCGCCGAAGATGGTGTTGTGGTGGGCGATGATCTGTGGCGCCTTGAGTACGGTGGTATCGAATGTTGTGTGTGCGTCCTCAACCACAGTGATGTCGTATTCGAGGCTGTAGGCGCGGCGCACCGTTGTGTCGACGCACCAGTCGCTCTGTATCCCCGCGATTATCAGCTTCTTTATGCCTCGTTGGTCGAGTTCTTTCTGGAGCGTCGTGCGGTAGAAGGCGTCGGGTGTGGGCTTGTTGACGACGAGTTCACTGGGTCTGGGTGCTATGTCTGGGTGTATGTGCCAGCCCTTTGTTCCGGGCTCCAATGGGGACTCCTTCCTGCCGTCGTGCTGGACGTAGATGACGGGCACATCAGCCTTCCTCGCCCCGTCGATCAGCCTCTTCATCCTCGCGACGTACTCCTCGCCGTTGTAGGCGTAGACGCCCAGCTCTTTCAGGAAGAAGGCCGTCTGGACGTCGATTATCAGGAGTGCCGCGTCCTTGGTGGTCACAGGGTGGAGGAAATCGTTTGTCGTATAAAAGGTGTGGAGCGTCAAGTTAATAACGGCGGGGGCGGAAGGGGGTTCGAGGTTGGCGGCATGGGCTGGCAGGATTATCAGGGCGCTACTACGATTGGCCTCGTCTGCAAGGGCGGGGTAATACTTGCCTCCGAGAAGCGCGTGACTTGGGGGAATATGCTCACGAGCAGGGGAGGCATGAAGGTGTTCAAGCTCAATGATAGGATAGGATTAGCCTTTGCCGGCTTGATGAGCGACATGCAGGCGCTCACACGCGAGGTGTCCGCCTATGCCCACCTCTACGAGCTCGATAACAACCGCCCGATAGGCGTCAAGGCGATGGGTAAGCTCGTCAGCAACATGTTGTTCGAGCGTCGGATGTACCCGCTGCTGATGGAGACGCTGGTTGGTGGTGTGGATGAGGATGGTGTGAACCTCTTCAGCATGGATCCGGTGGGTAGTCTCATCCCAGACCCCTTTATCACCGCGGGCACGGGTGCCGCGATCGCGATGGGCGTGATCGAGGCGGAGTACAAGGACGGGATGAGTATGGAGGAGGGCGCCAAGCTTACTCTGAAGGCGATCAAGGCAGCCGTGGCGAGGGACATCGCCAGCGGTGACGGCGTTGATATGCTTCTCATCACCAAGGATGGTGTCGAGGAGCGTAGCATCAGCCTCAGGAAGTAACTTCTGCCTGTTTTTATCGGCGCCTGTCTGTTGCGACTCGCTGTGGTTGGGTATTTTTCTCCTGCTACACGTGATAGTGGAATACCCGCGTTTTTTCGCTGCTGTGGATGCTATTCTACGTTCTCTAAGCGTTTAGCCCTTAGGCGGTCGCTCCGCCGTCGATGACAAGGGTTGCGCCGTTCATGAAACTGGAGTCGTCGCAGGCGAGGTACAGCGAGCCCTTGGCTATCTCCTCGGGTCTCCCGAGCCTCTTGAGTGGGACGTCCTGTTCGAGGCTTCGACGCGGCTGTCCCACGTCGCCGTGAACCTCGTGATGAAGGTGGGTATAATAAGACCCAGCACGCCGAAGGTCAAGCAGAGTGCAAGCCCCGCCACCGATAGTAAGATGTTTACCTGCGTGGCGGAGCCAAGAGTCGATACAAAGTTGACGGCCTGCAGTGCCGCCGAGAGCAGGAAGAACGTCCCTGTGACCCTGCTTCCGAGCTTTAACTGGCCGATGTTCTCATGCTTCTCCCTGTACCATGCGATGCTCCTGACAATGAGTCCCGTCAGCGCGTCGCCGCCCGTCTTCGCCTTACCCACCTCGTCCTTGAGTTCGTCGAACCCGTCGAATACTTCAGCGCTCTTGACTAGCTAGCTTATCGCAAAGGCGCACCCGGCAAGGGACAGCCCCATCTTCGATTCATTTAAAACTACTGGAAACGCTAGATAACACCGGTTAGGTGATTTTTTTGGAGAAGTGGGGCTCCCGATTAGGTTTCATACTAGCAACCATAGGCTCCGCAGTCGGCATAGGTAACATCTGGAGATTCTCCTCGGTCGTTGGCCAAAACGGAGGAGGAGCATACCTAATCC
>DUKA01000051.1 GCA_013329615.1 Candidatus Bathyarchaeota archaeon | reverse complement strand
CGACGACCTCGCCTGCGGCGTAGAATCCGGGGACGCCCGTGTACCCGTGTTCGTCGATTATCACCCCGCCCATGTTAAAGTGGCAGATGGGGGCGACCCTGAACGGTCTCTCGGTAGCCCTGAGCTTGTTGAGGAGGAGCTGCTGAACGCCTCCGCCGGTGATCTGCTTGTCGCTGCGCCTTTTGAAGACCTCGCGCGCGTCTATGAGAACGGTGCCGTCAACGCCTCCGCCCTGCGTGATCTCCGACATGAGCGCCCTGCTGAGGAGGTCCCTGCTTTTTAGGACGAGTGGGCGCGCCTTCAGCCCGTACTTCTTGGGTATGTCCTCGCCGAGGCTGTTCATGATTGTCCCCTCCTCTGTGAGTAGTCCCCCGAGAAGGTACGGCGGCTCACCCGGCTCAGCCAGGGCGAGTGGGAAGAACTGGACGAACTCCATGTCGCGAAGGCTCGCTCCGGCGTGGAGACCGAGGCTGTAACCGTCCCCGGTTGTGCGGATGGGGCAGTCCGTCCTCTTGTATAACGCGCCCGCACCGCCGGAGGCTACCACTACGGCTCTCGCGGAGAAGAGGACCGGCTTCTCGTTCTTCACGTCGTAACCGACCGCGCCGACGACGTCGTTTCCCTTCTTGAGGAGCCTCGTGGTGACCACGTTATCCATGAACTCGACGCCCTTCGACTGCGCGTACTCGACCATGGGCTTGGTCATGCCGAGTCCCATGAGGTTCGGTATCGACCCGACGGCTGCGCCTGTCTTGTGGACGCGTACCTCGACGCCGTAGCTGCGCATCTCGAGGATGCGCTCGGGTCCCTCCTTGGTGAAGACCTCGACGAGGCGCCTGTCGTTGAGCCCCTTGCCGACCTCCATGGTGTCCTTCGCGTGCTCCTCCGGGCTCATCCCCTCGAAGGCTGCGCGGAAGCCACCGCCAGCGACGACTGTGCAGTTGTTCATCCCCGCTGGGGCCTTCGAGACGACTATCGCCTTCTTCCCGAACCTGTTTACCTCGATTGCGGCTCGCAGCCCGGCTCCGCCTGAGCCTAGTATGAGTACGTCGGTTTCCACGGCGTTGACCATGGGATAGACGGGCGCGAGGTTGGATAAAACGGCTACTCGATGTAGACGCGCTCTAGACACATCTCCTCCGCCGAGGCGCGGGCGACGACGTTCTCCACCCTGAGGCGTGTGTCGAACTGGTTGAGCGTCGCCTGTATGGCGGGGAGGGTGAGGCTGCTGCAGAGACCCTTCAGGAAGATGCCGCAGTCGACGCCCACCTCCAAGAAAGCCTCGTGGAAGGGACACCTCATCACAACGAAGGTGACGCTTGCGGCGTCCCTCTTGTGTACGCTCACCTCAGCGCCCGCGTCCGCCATGAACCTGCGGTAGACCTCAACCCCCGTCTCAAGCGGCGTGAGCCCCGCCGGCATCTGCTTCCTCATCTCCTTGGCTATGAGTTCGCCCTGCCTCTCCGCAGCCTCCATCAGCTTATCCAGCGAGGGCTGCGTCCCGAGGTCCTTTATCACCTCGATTATGTAGAGAGTGAGGAGCGTGTATCCTCTGCGTACCCCTTCGGAGGACATACGGGGAGGCATCTGCGCCGCGAGGCATTAAACCTTACAGGTTAGGTCAGCCTACGCCACGCGGCGGTGACGAGGAAGACGGCGACGAGTGTGAAGACTATGACGCCGCTAGTCGCCACATTGAAGACGGCTGAGGCAAAGACGCCGATAACGACGCTTACAACGCCGAACAGGATCGCGGCGAGGGCGGTGTCCCTGAACTTCATCCCGAGCTGGAGAGCGGTGAGTCCGGGTATCACGAGGAGGGCGGCGACGAGCACCATCCCCACGACCTTTATGCTGAGGACGATTGTGACCGCGACGAGTATGTTGAGGATGTTGGAGAGGAGATCGACGGGGACGCCCATGAGGCGGGACGCCTCCTCGTCGAATGTGATGCTGAGGAGTTCCTTGTAGAAGACGCCGACGACTACGATGCTCACCAAGCCGAGTCCGGTGATTATGAGGAGGTCCGTCGTGCTTATGGTGAGTATTGAGCCGAAGAGGTAGCTGAAGAGGTCGACGTTGAAGCCGCCGGCGAGGCTGATTAGGATGAGTCCGGTGCTGAAGCCGATGGCGAGCATGACTGCTATGGCTGAGTCGCTCTGTGCGAGTCCATGACGGCGCATGTAGCCGATTGCGAGGACGCTGAGGACGGCGACGATGAGGGCTGTGATTAGTGGGTTGACGCCGAGGAAGAGCCCGAGGGCGATGCCGCCGAAGCTGATGTGTGCGACACCGTCCCCGATCATCGACTCCTTCCTTAGTATGACGAAGAGGCCGATGAGGGCGCAGACGAGCGCCGCAACCGATCCCCCCAGCAGCGCATACTGGAAGAATCTGTACCCGAGGAGGCTAATCGGGTCTGTCATCCTCGAATAGTCCCTCGCACATGTGTTCGTGGAAGACGAAGTGGAAATGGTCGCCGTATGCCTTCTTTAGGGCGGTGGTGAAACCCGCTTCGTCGCCGATGTCGGCTACGTTGATCTTCCTGTTGACGCAGATAACCCTGTTCATCCTGCAGAAGACTGATGAGAGGTCGTGGCTGACGTTGATGATCGTGGTCCCCTTCTGGGCGTTGAGGTTGCTGAGCTTCATGTAGAAGCGCTCCTGGGTCTCGGGGTCGACGCCTGCGACTGGCTCGTCTAGGAATAGCACGTCCGGATATCGTACCATGGCTTTGGCGACGAAGACACGCTGCTTCTGGCCGCCGCTTAGCTGCCCTATGCGCTTCTCGGAGAGGTCGGCGATGCCCATGAATTCTAGCATCTCGTCGACGTGCCTCCAGTCCTCGGTAACGAGGCGGTGTCCGATGTTCTCCCCGTTTATCCTTCCGAGGCTGACGAGTTCTCGGACGCTTAGAGGGAAGCTCTGATCGAAGTTTATTGAGTCTTGGCCGACGTATGCGATCCTGCGCCAGTCTCGGAATTGTTCAACGGGTGTTCCCAATAGTTTTATCATGCCGGAGTCGCGGGGTAGGAGCCCGAGTACGGCTTTGAGGAGAGTGGTCTTCCCGCCTCCGTTTGGGCCTACTACCCCGACAAAGTCTCCTCGGATGATTTTGAATGAAGCATCCTCGATGACCCGTTCGCCGGAGCGGCTGATCGTTACGCCCTCGACCTCGATGACTGGCTGCTTCTCCATTATGATCCAAGACCTAGGCGGAGGCTTTCAAGGTTATTCTCCATCTGCTCGATGTAATCGAGGTCGCCCTGGGGGCCATTCAGATGGTAGAGCGTCAGTATCTGGACCGTCTTTCCTGTTCTCGTCTCTAGTTCGGTCTTGACGGTCTGGACGTAGATGTCGGAGTAGCCGGGTTCTATGTAGAAGGTGTATGTGTCTGTCTGCTGCATGAGGTCGATTATGTCGGTGAGGGTCTGCGTACTGGGCTGCTCGTCGGCGGAGATACCGATGATGCCCTCCTGTTCAAATCCGTATCGGCGGGCGATGTAGCCGAAGGCGTCGTGCGTGACGAAGATGGTGGTCTTGGTCTTGCCCTGAAGCTGGGTGGTGTATGATTCATCGAGGGCGGTGAGCTTGTCCGATAGGGTCTCCCAGCGGGTTGTGTAGTAGTCGGTGTTGTCGGGGTCGGCCTCTACGAGGGCGTCGTAGATGGCTTCCGCTTGCTGCTTCGCTTCGTATGGGCTTAACCAGGTGTGTGGGTCGTAGACTCCGTGCTCCTCGATCTCCTCTTCCTCGGTGCTCTCGAATAGGGTGACTGTTTGGGTGGTGTCGACTATTACTTTCCCGGTGGTGTCGATGGAGGGGATTATCTCGTCTTGTAGCCAGGTGTCGAGTCCTACGCCGTTGTAGATGATTACGTCGGCGTCGCTGCAGTTTATTATGTCGCCGGCGGATGGTTGCCAGCTGTGAACCTCGACGCCGGGTTCTATGAGGGCTGTTATCTCGACTTTGTCGCCGCCTATCTGCTCCGCCATGTAGGCGAGTGGGTAGAATGAGGCGACGACTACGAGTTTGTCGTTCTTCTCTTCCTGTTGTTGGGTTGTGTAGTAGACTCCCGCTGACACCGCGATTATGGCGATGACGGCGAGGGTGATGGGGACGCGCTTGTCCATTCTTTACCGTTACCCACTCAAGGATGGCAGTTAATAAATCTCTAGTATAATCTTAATAAATAATGATATCTAGATGGTCAATTATTATTAACTTGATGCGTGATGCCCATAGTAAGCCTTTCAATCAACGACCAATTGCTCGAAGAACTGAATAAGATTCAAGAAGATTTGGGATACTCTGGGCGCTCCGAGGTGATGCGTGCGGCTATCCGGCTGTTTTTGACGGATGGGCGGGAGAAGCAGAGGTTGGAGGGGTCGGTGAGTGGGCTACTGTTGGCGATTCACAGCCACGGCGCCGAGCACCACGTTACGCAGCTCAAGGGGAAGTACGTCGATCTCATACACACGCAGCTTCACAACAGGTTCAGGGAGGGGAAGTGTATGGAGCTCTTCATTCTCGAGGGGGAGGCGGATCGGGTCAGGGAACTCTCGGCGGAGCTGCAGAGGAATGAGGAGAACGAGTACGTTAAGCTGCTCATAATCTGATTCCAGCGGCTGGGACGATTTATCTAGTGGTGGACGGCGTCTTCCCCTGCTATGATCGAGAAGGTCAACCTCAACGACGTGCCGAAGAAGGCGATGAACGAGATACACGGTGAGAAGGTCCTCTACCAGATAGTGTGGAGGTTCACGCCGAAGGCTGAGATGCTCAAGAGCTTCAGGGGGGTCGCGCGGCTCACGGTGCCGCCGGGTGAGACGAACCTGATGCACAACCACGCTAAGGAGGAGCAGATATACATAGTGTTGAGTGGGTCGGGTGAGATTCAGGTGGGTGAGGAGAGGGCGCCGGCTGGTCCGGGGGACGTCGTGTATCTCCCGGCGAATGTGCCTCACGGCTTCTTCAACACGGGTGATAAGCCCGCGGTTATCTTGAACATCGGCGCGGGTGTCGCGTAGCGGCGCCCTTAAATCGGTTCGTGGGTTGTTTTCTTGTATGAAGTTCCTCGAGGCGACCGATGAGGCGATCAAGGCCGCGGGTTATCTGATGAGGGAGGGAGGGGTCGTCGTCTACCCTACCGAGACTGTCTACGGCATCGGTTGTCTAGCCTCCGATCCGGACGCTTCTCGGAGGATATGCGAGATCAAGGGTAGGGCGGACAAGCCTCTGCCCCTCATCTGCGCCGACATCGAGGCGGCGCGTAAGATTGTGGAGATGACGCCCGAGGCGGAGAAGCTCGCGGCGAGGTTCTGGCCGGGTCCCCTCACGATGGTGTTGAAGGCGAAGGTCAAGTACAGCATGTGGGTGAATCACGGCGCCTCGACACTGGGTGTGCGCGTCTCGCCTCATCCGGTGGCGCAGAAGCTGGCGAAGATGGCCGGCGGGGTGATTGTGAGCACGAGCGCGAACGTCTCGGGGGACGAGCCGGCGCATTCGGCGGAGGAGGCGCGTGAGATATTCGGAAACAGGGTCGACATAATCCTCGACGGTGGAGCCTCCCCGGGGGGTGAGTCTTCGACGGTTGTGGACCTCACGGGGGAGGAGATTTGGCTCCTGCGCAAGGGTCCCGTGGGCGGCGAGGAGATAATGGCGGCTCTGCGCGCCTAGAGCTTCCAGCCGACTGGCACGAGCTTCGCGATGTTGACGTTCAGCGGTGCTGCGGCGGCTCGTGCGACTGGTTCGCATTTTGTTCTGAATAGGTACATGAGTGGGCATGGGGCTGGGACCTCGGTGAGTGTCTCCCAGTTCGCCATCCCCTTGGCGATTATGGCGTCTGAGCCGTAGAAGTGTTTGTTGAACTCTTCGCTGGTCTCGGTGAGGTTGACGCCGATGGCGTCTGCGCCGGTTGTGATGACTTCGTCGGCTTCTTTCGTCATCCCGACGGCTTCGGCGTCCTCCATGAGTGCGTCGTTGAGGCTGGGTCCGGCTTTTACGGCGACTGTGACGTGTGCGCCTAGGCGGCGTAGTTCGCGGGCGATGAGGGTGTCGAAGGCGATCTCGCCGGCGTTGTCTGTGAGGAGGAGCACCTTTGTGTCCTTCTTGATGAGTTTGCGTAGCTTCTCGGAGTCGTCTACGCGGAAGCCTTCTTCGAGTCCTTTGAGTGCCTCGTTTATGTCGGCGCTGTGTCCGGGGACGTCGAATTCGATTACGTTTCCGATGCATGCGACTTTGAGTGCGGCGTATAGGCGTTTGGCGGGTGGGTGTTTGTCGACGTATTGGCGCATGCGTGGGAGTATCTCCATGGCTAGTGTGTTTGATTTGGTTTTGAGGTCGGCGTATGGGTCGGCGCATCCTGTGATGGTTTTGATGACTCGGCAGCGTTCGGCTCCTATGTAGCTGGGGACGGCGTCGGGGTGGTAGCGTTCGCCGAGCATGGTGAGTAGTCCCTCCATGGCTTTGACTCGTTTCTTCTCGTCGTTTGTGCTGCGTTGTATGATCTTGTGTCCGCGGTGCATTATGCAGTAGCCGCATTCTGAGCCGACTTTCATTGTTGTTCGGTTGTGGGGGGTTTCGGTGGGATATATGGTTTCGGTGGCGTATACCGTGCTACCTATCATAACGAGAAAAAAATTTTTTNNAAAATGATCGATCCATGTCTTCTGCTATTCATCTTGGTGACTCCTTCTTCCTGAGGGCTGGGACACCGGGGGAGTTCACGAAATTCATCCGCGGGCATCTGCCCGAGTCTGAGACCCTGATCGTTAAAGGGGACTGGGTTGGGCTTGAGGAGAACTCGCGCCGTGACGCGGATGCGCTGCGCTGCGTCGTCGGGGCGGCGAGGGGGAGGGTGATTGTGACTGAGGGGCATCAGTTGTGGAGGCAGAGGATCGAGGAGACTGCGGGGCTGTGCTTTACGGCGGCGAGTGGCGAGAGGAACTGGGACTGGCTCATGGACAGCGAGGGGTGGAGGTGGCTCCTGAAGAACCCCGACTGGGGCTGGTTCAGGGATGGCCCCCACTGGGCGCAGGCGAGGAAGGAGGAGAAGCTGTTCCTAGAGAAGTATGGATTCCTCGACCTCTTCAAAGAGCTTGGTGTGGAGTACGTCAACGCGACGGATGAGATATGGGCGGGGAGGGTCGCCGACCCCAAGACGGTGAAGGGGGCGGTCGAGGCGAAGTACCCCCCAGCCTTCACTGACAAGCTCTACGCCCTCGTCCCCGAGGTACTATACAGGCACCGGGGTGCTCCACTCGTCAGCCTTAGCAAGCGCAAGGCGTACCAGAGCTTCACCATGAAGAACATGTTTGGGTTGACCCCCGACCCCATCAGGGCGTGGTGGCACGGACCAAAGGACAACAGGCTCGCCAAGAGTATACTCGATATAAACAAGGTCTACGCCTCCTTCTTCCAGCTCTGGGGCGTATTCGAGACGCCACACGACGGCGGATCAGGATTCCCTCGAGACATCGCCATCAGTAACAGCCCCGCCCAGCTAGACGCAATCCTCAATCACGTCGCGGGATTCGACCCCGCGAAAGCGCCATACCTCTCAACCGGGAACAACATGTTCGGCACATATAACGACGAATTACTCAACGAGGCCAAGACTGATCTTTGTGACTGGTTTCCCGCGCCTGTAAAGAAACCCTGAGTCTTTTTCATGGATATGCTTTTCAGCGCCGCTCCATGTAACCCTCCCAGCGGTGTGGTCTTTGGCGAGACAGTACAACATCTTGGCGACTACCGAGAGGATCAACGAGGACAGGGCGGGGAGCGAGCTTTGGATGCTTCTGCGTGCCGCGGGTGACGAGACACCCAAGGTGGAGCGCATGGGCATCTGGGGAATTCTCGTCGCCAAGACAAGTCTCGATCCCGCCGAGGCGGTCGCCAAGGTCAGGGAGGAGTTCATAAAGAAGCCCGACGGGATACAGGCGCTCTTCCGAGTCATTCCCATACAGCGCCTAGTGCCCACGACGCTTGAGGAGATCAGCAAAGCCGCGACTGAACTCGGCGCAGTCATCCCCGCCGACGAGTCCTACCGCATAACCGTCGAGAAGCGCCGCACAAAACTCGGCAGCCACGAGATAATCGACGCCGTCGCCGACAAGTTCACGCAGAGGGTCAACCTAGACAACCCCGACTGGTTCATACTCATAGAGACCGCCGGCAAGCAGACAGGCGTCTCAGTCGTCCGCCCCGCAAACATGCTGAACGTCCAGAAGGAGCGCGTCCGCCTAGCGGCGGAGGCTAAGAAGCGCGCCGCGCTCGACGACAAGCCCGCCTAGGGCGGATTCTCCGCCGGCCGCCTCAAGCTCTACGTCATTAATTCCATACGCCTTCCTGAGGTACGCCGCCTTCGCGCCGTCGATCTCAAGCACGCCCTTGTCCTCCACGCCGAGCAACGCGGCAGCCTTCCTGTAAGCCGATTCAGCCTCCGCTTGGCTTGAGGTGAACACCATCAGCGCGATGGTTGTGCTCTTCGCGGTTACGCCCAGCGTGGCGAGCGCCTTCGTGATCTGGTCCTGCGCCGACGCGTAGAGGAGCGCCTCGACGCCTATGCCCTTCGAGAGGGCGAGACCCGTCTCCGTCGCCTTCACCGCGTTCACAGCCGCCATCCAGAGGTGGTCACGACCGGCGACCCTCGACGCGTCCACTATCTGCGCCACGTGCGGGGCACAGGACTCGTTCACCGCCCTGACGAGCGCCCTCGGATCAGTAACACTAGCCCTGAAGCCGCCTATCGCGACAAAGAACCCCGATTCCTTAACGGCGGAAACCCACACGGCGAGCACCGAGACTGAGAAACAACGCCGGGTTATAGCCGTTATTCCCGCGCCAACACGGAGAGGAGCCTGTCAACCTCCTCCTCAGTGTTGTAGAAGTCCATGGCGACGCGTATCCCAGCGGGGCGCAGGCTCAGGTAGAAGTTGTCGGCGCGTAGCTTCTTGTACGTCGCCTCAGTGTCCTTCGTCGAGAAGCTCACCACTCCGGAGCGCATCTCCCTCTCCTTCGGAGACACGATGTTGACCCCGAGGTGCTCCAAGCCATCGTAGAAGCGCTGGCTCAGCCTCAGCACACGCGCCTCAATCGCCCCCGGCCCAATCTCCAACAGCATCTTGACCGCCGCCATCGTCCCCACCGTGCTCAGGTAACTCGGCTCCCCAAGCTCATACTTCTTGGCACTCGACTTGAACCTCGGCCTCTCCATGTCGTGCTCCTCAACCGAGCGATACCCGAACTGCACCGGGTCGAGGTCGGTTATCAGGTCCTTCCTGACGTAGAGGAAGCCGGCGCCGCTGCAGCCCACCAGCCACTTGTAGCCACCGCAGGCGTAGAAGTCGACCCCCGCCCTCTTCACGTCCACCTTAAGCCCACCCGCCGCCTGTATCCCGTCGACGACTAGGTAGGCGCCGTGCTCATGCGCAAGCTCCGCGAAGGCGCGAATGTCGTGCCTCGCCCCAGTAAGCCACTCGACGTGGCTCACCGAGATGGCCCTCGTCTTGTCGTCGACCGCCTTCTCCAGATCGTCGAGGCGCACCGCACCCCCCCTGCCCCTGACCATCCGAATCTCCACCCCACGCGGCCTCTGAGACATCCACGGGTAGAGGTTCGCCGGGTTCTCGAGATCGTTGACGACGACGTTGTCCCCCTCCTCGAAGCGTATGGCCTCGGCGACGGTCGCGAGTCCCTGCGAGGTGTTGGGCTGGCTGCACGCCTCGTCCGGCGACGCCCCCACCAGCTTCGCCCAGCACTCCACAGCCTCCTCCGTCCGCGCGTCCCCCCTCCTGTCGAGCCTGTCCCAGTCGAGTAGGTAGCCCCTGATCGCCTCCTGAACCGCCACACACGGCGGGCTGTGGTTCGCTATATCGAAGAAGGTTGTCGTCTTCGTCACGGGGAAGAGGTCTTCCCTGATCTTCTCGACGTTCATGGTGCTATGATGAGGGGTCGAGGTTATAGGGTTAGCCCGTCCGGGCGTCGATGAAGAGGGCGGTGTAGTCGACGACATGCCTGAGGCCGAGCCTCTCCGCCGTCGCGACCGACCCCGCGTTATCCGCCCAGCAGTGCCACCCCACACGCCTCACGCCGGTCGCGGCCGCGTGCCGAAACATGGCGCCGTCGACGAGCACAGCCAACCCCCTCCGCCGGTGCTCACGAACCGTCTCAATCCCCACCTCACACCTGTCGCCTAGGTTGTACTCGCTCATGCACCACGCGGCGAAGCCGCCGCCATGCAGGGCCGCGAAGCCGAAGCTCTTCCCTAGGAACTCCTCGACGGACGCCCTCTCCGAGCACATCTCCTCACGCACCCAGTCCGTGTGCCCGAGGCCGCGCCCCAGAAGCTCGAGTGTGATGCGCTCCACGGCGTAGCCCTCAGGCGGATCACCCGCCCACCCACGCACCGAGGGGTCGCACTCGTAGTATCGCCTCCATCTTTTCTCCACCTTGTATCCGGAGAGAAGCCTCTCGGCGCCTTCGAGGTCGTCCCGTGTGCAGTAGGCGACGAACTGTCCTCGGCTCGACGCAAACCCCGCCAACGCGCCGCCGAAGCCCGCCCCCGCGACGTCCCCGGCGAGGAAGAGCCTGTGCCCCGTCCACGTCATCGCCGCAGCCGGAGCCTCGGCGTCGTCGACGAACATGGGCGCCTTCGTAGCGCCGGCTAGAATCGACTCGACGGCGAGGTGGATGCCCATTTCCTCCCACAGCGGCGCCGTGCCCCCGATGCGCCCCGCCCCAAGCTCGACCAATGCAGACGCACAAGATACGTGCCACCCCGATTTAAGTCGGGGCACATCCACCCACCCCCAACCCCGAAACTCGGAACCCTTTTACAGCCCCGACGCGCAGAGGGGAACAGAACGAGAAGATACACATGTCAGCCTTCGACAACGAAGAAGAGACTGGCCCGATGAAGATCGGCGACCTCAACCAGTACAGCCGCCAGATCAACGTCGTGGTCAAGGTAATCAGCAAGACAGACGTACGCGAAGTCACGACGAAAATGGACGAGACCCAGCACAAGGTCTGCGAGGCGCTCGTCGCCGACGACACCGGCGCCATATACCTCACCCTCTGGGACGAGGCCGTGGAAAAAGTCGAGGAAGACCAGATCCTCGCCATAAGCAACGCCTACATGAACACTTTCAGGGGAAGCATGCGCATGAACATAGGCAGATACGGCACATACGATGTGCTCGAAGAGGCCCCATGGCCCGACGTAAACCTCGAAAACAACCTATCAGCAAAGCAGGTCGAGTACGACGGACCACGCGGCGGGGGCTTCGGCGGCCGCAGGTACTAAGCCCAACCTTCTTATTTTCAGCAGTCATTTCATCCAGCCATGTCAGAGACAGTTGTGCTCGAGACAAACAAGGGCAACATAGAGATCGAACTCAACAGGGCAAAAGCCCCCGCCACCGTCGACAAC
>DUKA01000007.1 GCA_013329615.1 Candidatus Bathyarchaeota archaeon | reverse complement strand
CCTTATCCTTCTCCTCGAGCCGATCCTGAATGGCTTCGAGCACCTTGTAGGCGATGACCTTCCCCTGCATCGAGCCTATCTCCCTCTCGACGAGGTTGATGAGCGCCTCATTCACACCGACGACCCCGACGGCGCCGAAGAAGTCGTCGAACGAATCCACGACAGAGCCGGTCGCGGGCATGTCCCCCGCCTTCAGCTCCGCGTCGAGCTGTGCCCGCTTAGCCTCGAGCCCATCGACGGCGAGCCCCGTCAGATTCCATACGTGCTCGAAGAACTCCCCCTCGTCCCCCGATGTAAAGGCTGCCCTGGGAAGATTTAGCGTCACCGCGCCGAGGACACCCGTGTTAACCCCAGGCGCCGCCCCGTCGAGCCAGGGATCGACAGCCCTCCTCGTTGTCGCCTCCCTTCGGTGCATGAATATTGGTGAACAGAGGGCGTTCGCAGGCTCGTAGAGTGAGAGATCGCTTTCACTCCCCCAATCGTAGGCGTCGGTGAACACGACTGCAGGTGCCAAACGCCCAGTTTGTGCCGCGGGAGATCTCAAACCCGCGAAGATCGCCTCGAGAACCCTGCCACTATCTTCCCGGCTCTGCTCTTCCAACCCAAGGAGGACTCTGCCCCCATCCTCCCCGAGACCAGTGATGAGTGTTTTAAGCCAACTTGTCTTCTCCGAGTCGCCGACGATTCCTCCCATCAGCGACTCGAACCCCGACAGCCTCTGGAAATTATGCCACTCGTGCCGAGCCTTCACCGCAAACTGGAGAAGATGTTCCGCCGTGTTCCCAGCGACTCCCTTCTCGACGATTGCTGAGGAGTCCCATGACGCCCAACAGCCCCCCCTCTCCCCTAGACCGTGAACATGGAGGTCACCCGACGCGTGAGCCTCTGTTACTTCCCTATTATAGGCGACCTCAGAAACCAAGCCAACCACAACCCCATACACCCCCCGAGATTTATAGCTAGTGAACACCAGCCACCGAGAGCCCATTTTCGGAACCACGACATATTTTTGATCATGATAACATAATCCATAATCCCTTTATCTACAGTAGTAATGCATTAATCGAAATCAAATAATGGATTAGAAATGATAAAGAGTGGTATTTTATACCTTTTAGTAATCCATATCTTTCGTCCATTTTGCTTATATCCGTTTTAGAAAGTAGTTTCTGACGCTTATGCTGGCGACGGTGATCGCCTGACATAGTGTGAGAAGTCGAAAATCACCAACAAAAGGAGAAATGAAAGGAAATGATGAAGAGTAGGAAGGCCATCAGTCCCGTCATCGCGACGGTGATACTAGTTGCTGTAGCGATCACGATCGCGGTCGCTGTCTCATACTGGATGAGCGGAATCTCGAGTCAGTACACCAAATTCGAGAAGGTAGAGATCCAGTCAGCACAATGTAGTGCACCTGGGGCTCTTTACTGGACTATTACCGTGGATATGAAGAACACCGGAACTTCTACTGCTACAATCAATTCAGTATATATCAATGACGTAGCTGCAGATTTCCTAGATGGATTACCAATAGTTGATACAGACATTAACTATGATACTGGTGGAACAACTGGCGACTTATCGATAGCAAGCGGTGCCCCAGGAACTCTAACTATCTATGTTGGAATAGACTACGAGTCCCTTTCATCGGGAACTGCAATAAACATAAAGTTCCACAGTGCTGGTGGCATGGACTACATTAAGCTCATCGAGCTAGTTTAAACCCGTCCCCTTTTTCGTTTTTTAACTCATCGTAGGTGAAGCTCAGGTGTGCGTCTCCTCGGTAAAAAGGAAGAAAAACCGGAGAATTCCGGAGTCCGAGTAGACCAACCTGAATCCACATACCTAGTTGTCGAGGAGTATTTTGTCGAGGAGCCATACTCCAGCGTCAAGGTAGTAAAATCAAGCACCTTGGGGGAGGGGCTCTACTACTTCGCCCTCGAAAACAAGTTGGGTGAAGAAGAGGACACGACCTATCGGCGGATGGTCAAGATCCTCAGCAAGGAACTCGAACCACCCGTAGAGGAGGGCATCGATCCGAAGGAGTACGTCTTCCAGGAGGCGGAGAGGATCGCCGAGAAGTACACCCGTTCCCTCGGCCAGTTCACAAACGATGGCTGGGGAAACATTTTCCACAACGTCGTCAGGGACCTCGCGGGGTACGGCCCGCTACACACCATCATGACCGACCCCAACATCGAGGACATAAGCTGCAACGGCGTAAACGCACCCATATTCATCTGGCACAGAAAATATGAGAGCATCCCAACCAACATACAATTCACGCGTGAGGACGCCCTAAACGACTTCATAGTCAAGCTGGCCCACAAGTCTGGGAAGCACATCAGCTCCGCTCAGCCATTGCTGGACGGGATGCTCCCCGAGAAGCACAGGCTCGCCGCGACCTTCATGAACGAGGTCTCGACCAAGGGAAGCACATTCTGCATCAGGAAGTTCCGCGCCGACCCCTACAGCATCGTCGACCTCATCCAGATGGGCAGTCTCAACGAGAAGATAGCCGCCTACTTCTGGATGCTCCTCGAGAACAAGCAGAGCTTCATGATCCTCGGCGGCACCGGGGCGGGCAAGACGAGCATACTAAACTCGACGCTCAGTCTCATGTCGGGGAACGACAAGATCATCACCGTCGAGGAGGTCCCAGAGCTCAGCCCGCCCGTCCAGAACTGGACGCAGTTCAACACCCGGCAGAGCTTCCAGTTTAGCAGCGCCGAGGGGCCGAAGGGCATTACCCTCTTCGATCTGGTCAAGGTCTGCCTTCGATACAGACCAGACTACATCGTCGTCGGTGAGATCAGAGGCGAGGAAGCCTACACACTATTCCAAGCCCTCGCAACAGGTCACGGTGGACTGTGTACGATGCACGCCGACAGCTTGGATAGGGCGGTCAAGCGTCTCACGTCCGCGCCCATGAACGTCGCACCCGTCTACATCCCCCTGATGAACAGCGCCGTACACATCCAGAAGGTCGAGCTACCACAAAAGAAGGGTGGTCTCAGCTTCGGGCGCAGGGTCCGCGAGATCTGGGAGATAGATGACTTCGAAAAATACCGCGAGGTAAACACGTGGGATCCGCTCACCGACACGTTTGTGACCCGATTCGAGAACAGTCTCCTCCTCAAACGGATCGCCGACATGAAGGGGCTCACGATGGATGAGATACTCATCGAGCTCGCGATGAGGGAGCTCTATCTCAGGGAGATCGTTAAGAGTGGCGTTCGAAACCAGCGTCAGGTAACGTCGAAGATCCTCGGCTACAAGCTCGAACAGAGGAAAAAGGACGACTCAAGAAATGTTCAGGCAGATACAAGAATTGGGCAAAAAGCGCCGAAGACGGTCGATTCCCTCGAGTCGAAAGTCCCTTCATCTGATGTCGCGGGGGATGAGATCATCAATACCCCCAAGATGGGGGAGGTTGAAGCCCCCGTTGTTGAGTCCCTAGGGCAGGATGTAACGCCAGATCTTGAGAAAAATGAGGATGAGAAAAACGTTTCCCATAAGCGGCGGAAGCGTAGCCTCGACGTGCCTGATATTAACATGGTAAAGGATGAGTAGAATGAACACGCGCGACATCTGTTACCAAAACTTCTCGTGGCTTGGCGAGATGTTAAACCGCGTGTTCAAAGGCGTCGAGAATGACCTCGACGCCGCATACATGAAGGTTCACCCCGAGGTTTACCTCAGTGTCGTGGGAGCCGGGGCGATGGTGACCCTCATCATTCCCGTTCTGCTGATCACGATATGGCTGATTGGACTCTGGCCCGACCTGTCGATGTTACCCATGAACGGTCTTGTACTCATCCCGGCGTCGCTCTTGATACCCCTCGTAGTCATCTTCTTCGGCGTCATCACTCCGAAGACTGGGGCGACAAACCGTGTCGCTGGGCTGAAGACAGAGATCCCGTATGCTTCGATGTACATCAGCGTAATGGCGAGTGGTGGATTATCCCCGTATGAGAGCCTGTTGAGGCTCAGGGGCTTCGACCTTCTACCTCAGATGCAGAAGGAGGTCTCGAGGATAGAGACGATCGCGCTGTCAACGGGCGTCGACCCCGTCACCGCCATAGAGATGGCGACGAAGCAGGTAAACATAGCAGAGTATAACGAGCTTCTCCTCGGATACGCCTCGAGTCTGAGAACGGGTGGTGACACGATGCACTACCTGCATAATCAGACGAAGAACATGTTCCTCAGCCTCGGCTCACGCATGAAGTCGATGGGCGAGAGCATGGGCATGCTGATGGAGACTTACACCATCATCGGCATCCTCGGTGTCTTGGGCATCTTCCTGATCTTCGTCATCGGACTCAGCCTTCCCATGGCTGGTGTCAATATTTCGCCGTCGCAGTTCTTCTTCTTCTCATTCGTGTTCATGCCATTCTTATCGTTGCTTTTCATCTACGCGTCCGACGCGGGGCAGGTAAGCTACCCGATATCAAACTTCAACATCTATCTCCTGTTCTTCTGCTTCATGCCAGTCGGCATCTTCATGGCAACGCAGTTCGTCCTGCCCTTCTTCGAGCCTAGCTTCGTTATTGTGCCTCAGATGCCCGAGTTTGTCGTCTGGATTAGGACAACTATTGGCTTCGCCGAGGGTACGGACGCGCCGATTGGTTTGGGTCTCGTGCTGATCCTAATGGCTCTCCCAGGCGCCATTATGGACTACCTGCTGATCGAGCGCGATAAGAGCATCCAGAACGGCGTAGTTCAGTTCCTTCGCGATCTTGTCGAGACTAGGAAGAGCGGCCTCAGTCCCGAGAGGTGTATCGACGCCCTCTCAGACAGGAACTACAAGGGATTTACCCCATACCTGAAGATGATCAACCTGAAGCTGAACTGGGGGTACCCGATTCGGCAGATATACGGCGAGTTCAGAGGGAGAGTGAAGAACTGGCTTGCCCTCATGAACGTCTACCTCTTCATAGATACACTCGACGTGGGCGGCGGCAGCGTCGAGAGCCTGGAGTCTCTCGCGAGCTTCGCGGAGACCTCGAAGAGGCTTGAGGACGAGAAGAGGGCGCTCCTAATGCCTCTCGTCGTCGTTCCATATATAGGCGCGGCCATGCTCGTCGGCACGACTGTGATGTTCATGTCGTTCTTCGCCGGGTCGAACATGGGGGTTTCTGTGCCCGTCGCGGAGCTCTATAAGACGCTTTTAACGCCGCTTTGCCTGCATGCGTTCACGCTCGGGCTCGTCACCGGGAAGATGACCTCGGGGCGCGTATCGGCTGGGTTCAAACACTCTATAATGCTCATCATGGTCTCGATGCTCGGCATCTATGCGGTCGCCTTCATGGG
>DUKA01000075.1:224-16739 GCA_013329615.1 Candidatus Bathyarchaeota archaeon | reverse complement strand
TCGCTGCACAGGATGAGCATCATGGCACACAGGGTCAGGGTGCTCCCCTTTAAGACCTTCAGGATGCACCTCGCCGTCTGCCCGCCCTACAACGCTGACTTCGACGGGGACGAGATGAACCTACACATTCCCCAGAGCAAGGAGGCTCAGACCGAGGCACGCCTGCTAATGCAGGTGCAGGACCAGATACTCAGTCCACGCTACGGCGCCCCAATCATCGGCGCAACCAAAGACTTCATCAGCGGAGCCTACCTGCTCACCCGTAAGGAGACCCTCCTCACGGCGAAGGAGGTTGGCAAGCTGCTCGCGCACGCCAACTACAGAGGCGAGATACCCGCGCCAACGGTTGAAAAGCCGGTGAAGCAGTGGTCTGGGAAGCAGGTCTTCAGCCTCTTCCTCCCCAAGGACTTCAGCTTCGTCAGCCGCGCAAACGTCTGCCGCCACTGCCCGACGTGCGCCAAGGAGGATTGCCAGTACGACTCATACGTCATGATACAAGGCGGTGAACTCCTCAGCGGAGTCATCGACAAGAACAGCATCGGCGCAGAGCGCGCAGAGACCATCTTCCACCGCATCATCAAGGACTACGGAACAGACGTCGGACACGACTTCCTCAACAGCATCACACGCCTCATCAACGGCTTCCTCACAATACGCGGCTTCAGCTACAGCTACGACGAGTTAAACATCGCCGACAAGGAGCACAACACCATCAACTCCGTCATGAGGAAGATGGAGAAGAGCGTCGAGAACCTCATAAACCAGGCCGAGACCGGCCAACTCGAGCGCTTACCCGGGCAGACGATGCAGGAGACCTTCGAGATCAAGGTCATGAACGAGCTTGCTCAGGCCCGTGACAAGGCGGGCGAGACGGTCGAGCAGGGGCTCGGCCTTGGTAACTCGGGCATCATCATGACGCGCACCGGCGCTAGGGGCAGCAGCCTCAACATCGGCCAGATGATGGGCAGTGTAGGACAGCAGTCTATTCGTGGTAAGCGCATCATGAGGGGCTACGAGAACCGCACCCTACCCCACTTCAAGGACGGGGACCCGACGCCTCAGGCGAGGGGCTTCGTCTACAACTGCTACCGCGACGGCCTCACACCGCTGGAGTACTTCTTCCACAGCATGGGTGGCCGCGAGGGTCTGGTTGACACGGCTGTACGCACTCAGCAGAGTGGCTACATGCAGCGCAGGCTCATCAACGCGTTGGAGCACCTTCGTGTCGAGTACGACGGCACGGTCCGCAACAGCATAGGCGACATCATCCAGTTCCGGTACGGCGAGGACGGCATCGACCCGAGCAAGAGCGACCACGGTAAGGCCGTCAACGTCGTCCAGCTCATCGACCGCTCCAAACTCACCGAGAAGAAGGGCGCCGCCGCAAGCGACGATTACATAGACAAGAAGGTCGACCTGCTCACCATACTGCCGCAGAGCCTCATAATCGAGCTGAAGGCACAGCTCAAGGCGTCGAGCCTCACGAAGGCCGGCGTCGACCGCCTGATAGACGCGGCGATGAAGAACTACGACTACAGCCTCGTCGAGCCAGGCGAGGCGGTCGGCATACTCGCCGCTCAGAGCATAGGCGAACCCGGCACGCAGATGACGCTACGTACCTTCCACTACGCAGGAGTCGCAGAGCAGAACGTAACCCTCGGCCTGCCCCGCCTCATCGAGATCGTTGACGCGAGGAGGACCCCATCGACACCCGTCATGGAGATCCACCTCGACGCCAAGCATAAGAAGGGCGAGAAGCTCGCACGCGAGGTCGCGCAGAAGCTCACATACACGACGCTAGACGACGTCGTCAGCGGAGTCAACGTCGACTTCAACGCCAACGTGGTCAGGATAGAGATCGACCCGGCTCGCCTCGAGTCGCTGAGCATCACCGAGAAGGAGATCGAGACCGCATTCCCGACCAAGTTCGAGAAGGAGAGCGACCTCGTATACACGGTCAGCCTCGACGAGGAGAAGACCGGTAACCCGGAGATCCTCACGCATACCGTAGGGCAGGCGAAGATCAGGGGAATCCCGGAGATCAAGCGTGTCCTCACCCTCCAGGAGGAGGGGGAGTGGATAATCAGGACCGACGGCAGCAACCTCGAGGAGGTCATAAAGATCGACGGCGTCGACGCCATGAGGACCTCCACGAACAACATACACGAGATAGCTGAGATATTCGGCATCGAGGCGGCGCGCAACGCCCTCATCAAGGAGGCCCACAACGTGCTCGAGGAGCAGGGTCTCGACGTCGACGTAAGGCACGTCATGCTCGTCTCCGACATCATGACCAAGATGGGCGAGGTGCAGCAGATCGGGCGCCACGGCATCAGCGGCGAGAAGAGCAGCGTTCTGGCGAGGGCAGCGTTCGAGCTGACGATACAGCACCTCGTCTCCGCAGCGATACGCGGAGAAATCGATCCGCTTAAAGGCGTGATCGAGAACATAATCGTCGGACAGTCGATGCCGCTCGGAACGGGCAGCGTCGAGCTGTTCATGACAATGGGTGGAAAACGCGATGAGTAGCGTAGATCAGGAGCTGAGACTCGCACTCTCCACCGGCAAGGTCCAGGTAGGATCTAAGGCCTCGGTGAGGGAGCTGCGCAGAGGAAGAGCTAAGCTGGCGATAGTCAGCAGCAACTGCCCCCGCGAGGCGAGGGAGACTATAATAAACTACGGGAAGCTCGGGGAGATCCCCCTTATGGAGCACCCCAAGGACAGCGTAGATCTGGGCACGCTTTGTGGAAAGCCGTTCCCGGTCAGCGCAATGGTGATCCTTGAGCCGGGTGACTCCAAGATCCTCGAATTGGTGAAGAAGTAAGATGCTCAGCAACGTCAAGATAACTGAGAACGAGATGAAGTTCATCCAGCTGCTCCAGAACATGACCGGGGCGACCGTGGTGGACTGTATTATCGAGGAGGATAGCCTCATCTTCACCGTGAAGAAGGGGGAGGTCGGCCTCGCGGTCGGCAAGGGCGGGGAGAAGATAAAGCGGTTCCGCGCCATGACGAACAAGCAGGTCGAGATCTTCGAGTACATGGACGACCCGGATAAGTTTTTGAGGAACGCTTTGAAGCCGGCGCAGGTGAAGGACATCCGCCTCGTCGACAGGATGGATGGACACAAGATCGCTATGGTGACCGTCGACCCTCACGACAAGGGTATAGCCATCGGCAAGAACGGCGAGAACATAAAGAAGATCAGGTTCCTAGCGAAGCGCTACTTCAGCCTCGAGAACGTGGTCGTCAACTAGCCCCGTAGTTTCGCACTTTTTCGTCTTTTTTCATTTTCTTATGCAGCTTGTGGTTGTTACATACAATAACGCAAAATTATTTTTACTGGTTACGTCTCGCCATCTCGGTGAGCTGCTCTATTGTGTATCTTCCAGGCTTCTCGCCTTTCCGTGCCATGTCCTCGGCGATCCTACATAGTGTCTCGTTGTAGGGGGTGGGGATGCCGAGGGCTCGGCCGAGCTTGACGATGTCGCCGTTGATGGCTTCGGCCTCGACGTTGCCGGTGCCTCGTGTCATGCTCTGCCACGTGGAGCTTCGCTTTGTCTCCCCCTCGTAGCCCGCGGGCATCTTGTTCTTCCCGCGTATAGCCTTTGAACGCTTCTCGAACTCGTGGAAGTCTTCCCACTCTATGCCGGCGCGCTTCCAGACGTTTTCTGCCTCGGTTCTGGTGGCGAGGTTGTAGGCTGCGGCGTCGCCTTTGGCGTCGGTTATGGCTTCGAGGGCGTTGTTGAGGTTTAGGAGGGTCTTCGCCGCCTTGGCCCGCATGACGTGTGTGTTAACCTTGCATGCGAAACCCGCCTCCAGCAGGGCTGAGGCGACCCTCTGCGATAACTCGTCTGCGCTGGCGGGGTAGCGGCCGACCTCGATGAGGCCGCCGTTGCCGGTGATGGGGTGTATAACCTCGCCGGGGGTGAGGAATATGGCGGGCATATTGAGCACGGCGCCGTAGACGTTGTCGAAGGCGCGTGTGGCGGCGGGCTCGTTCACGATGGAGTTCTGGGCGCAGAAGAGGGGGAGGTTCCTCGGCGCCCCCGCGTTCTTCAGCTGCCCCAGGCAGACGGCGGTGTGCTGGCTCTTAGCCGTGAGTATCACCACGTCGTCCCCCCTGAACGGCGCAAGTTCATCCGCTGTCTTGCAGGCGGGGATCTTCAACGTGTAGGTGATGTCCGGTGTGAGAAGTCTCAGGCCAAATTTCTTCACCGCATCGACGTGCCTCTCGCTACCCACGAGAACAACTTCCCCGCCGATCCTGAACAGGTGGCCGCCGATGATGCTGCCTATCCCGCCGGCGCCGTAGACTATGAAGCGCATCCCGAGTATCATGAACGGTGGGCAACGGGGGGATATTAAACGAACGGGGGCTCCGTCTAGTCGCCGATGGGGGCGGATATGCCCCTCTTCTTGTCATCAGTTGGAGGGGAGGTTGCTTTGCCCATCTCCCTGATCAGCGCGCCGAGGCGGGCGGCGCCCTCGTCTCCGTTGAAGTCGTCTAAAAAGACCCTTTCCTCGACCTTCGCGTTCCTTCGCGGGGCGCGTTTTTCCGAATTGTGCAAGATGATGGGAATGTGCGTGATACCCTTGTCCCTGATGGTCTTCGCGATCTTAACCCCGTCAATCTGGGGCGTATTCTCCTCGATTATCAGGCAGTCGAAGCCGCGTGGGAGTAGGTTCCATATCTCTTCGCGTTGGCTCGTCATCGTCAGGTCTATGCCGGGCGTGCCCTTGGAGAGGTGTGCCGTGAAGTCGCTTGTAGGCGGGCTCAAACCTAGGAGCAGTACCCTGATTCTCTCCGGGTCGGCGAGCCCTGTCATGTAAAAGATTCGCGGAGCAGTGTGTAGATAATTGTATTATGGATCAATAAGAGGTACGAGGCCGAGGTCGTTATCTGGGCGGAGGCACACCTTTGTCCGATTGAGATGAGCGGTGTCTGGCCGGATGGTAAGAGGTGCGCCGTGGTCCTGACGTTCGACTGCGACGCTGAGTACGTATTCATGGGAAACAAGCCCGAGGTGGCGGACATGCCACGCATGAAGAGCCTCGGGGAGTACGAATGGAACGCACCCGTCTACCCCCGACTCCTCGACCTGCTCGACAAGCACAGGGTCAAGGCGACCTTCTTCGTCCCGGGGATAAACGCTGTCAACCACCCCGACGTCTTCGCAGAGATTCGCAAGCGTGGCCACGAGCTGGCATGCCACGGTTGGAAGCACGAGGATACGATCAAGCTACCAAAGGAGGAGGAGACGCGAAGAGTTCTAGCGACCCGAGACGCGATAAAGGAGGCGTCGGGGTACGCGGCGGTTGGGAACCGCGTCGCCGGTGGCGAGGTCGGCTCCAACACCCACGACATACTCGCAGAGAACGGCTTCCTCTACGACTCGAGCATGAGGGGCAGCGACCTACCCTACAGGCTCGGCAACGGCCTAACCATCGTTCCCAGCTACTACGACATGGACGACTTCCACCTCTTCGCCGACTACCCCG
The DNA here is from genome assembly GCA_013329615.1 of Candidatus Bathyarchaeota archaeon. Classification (GTDB taxonomy): domain Archaea; phylum Thermoproteota; class Bathyarchaeia; order TCS64; family TCS64; genus UBA8941; species UBA8941 sp8941u. The sequence continues at coordinate 11,237 of DUKA01000075.1, read as the reverse complement.
GAACCAGCTACAACACGAGGATACAGAGCCCCGAGACGGGCTACCAGATCTGGACGAACTCCTTCGACGGCTACTACCACTACGGTCTCTGCTACACGACGATGTTCCACCCACAGATAATCGGGAAGCCCGGTGGCCTCATGCTCCTAGACAGGCTCCTCAACTACATAGAGCGCTTCCCCGCCGTCTGGCACGCGACGGCGGAGGAAGTCGCCAAGCACTGGGTGAAGAAGTGAAAAGGGCGACTATATGACGACCATAAAACCCACGGGAGGACGGGGGCGGGAGCGCCTCGAGCACAGGCTCCGCCTCGAGCAGCAGATGCTTGGCTGGAAAAAGTACACCAACATGACGATGCACGAGTCGGACGTCCAGCCGATGAGGATGAGTGAGGTGCTCACCCTCGCCGACGACGAGCTGAGGAGCGACTGGGAGAACCTAACCCTCAAGTACACGGAGACCAACGGCGGCATCAAGCTACGCACCGAGATAGCCAAGCTCTACAAGGGGGTTGATCCAAGCCAGGTCATCGTCTTCGCCGGCGCCGACGAGGCTATCTGGGTCTTCTTCACCGCGATGCTCAAGCCGGGGGACCATGTCGTCGTCCTCTGGCCGGCGTATGAGGCGCTCTACCAGCTCGCCAACCTCGCGGGGGCCGATGTGTCGCTCGTCCCCCTAGACCCCGACGGCTGGAGCGTCCACGTCGACGAGGTCGCCAAGGCTTTCCGTCCCAACACGAAGTTCCTCATCACCAACTTCCCACACAACCCAACCGGTTCAACGGTCGACCCCTCAACATACAAGGCACTAATTGACCTCTGCCGCGATAGAGGCGTCACGTTCGTCGGCGACGAGGTCTACAACCTCCTCGAACACAAGCCCGAGTACCACCTTACCCCCGCCGTCGAGGCAGATGAGGCCGCCGTAAGCTTCGGCGTCATGTCCAAAGCATATGCGCTATCCGGGCTCAGGATAGGATGGATCGCCATCAGGGAGCCGACGCTGCTCCGGAAGCTCGACGAAATGAACGGGCTTGCGACGCCCTGCAAGCCGGCGCCGAGCGAGCTACTCGCCACCATGGCTCTGCGTGCCAAGGACAAGATACTCGCGAGGAGCCACAGGATCATAGACGAGAACCTTTCCCTCATGGAGGAGTTCTTCGAGGACTACGGCGACCACTTCAGGTGGGTACACCCCAAGGGCGCCACCGTCGGCTTCCCTGAGCTCATCGGCATGAATGTCGAGAAGTTCACCGAGGAGTACGCGAAGCAGGAGCACGTAATGGTCTGGCCGGGGATGGTCTTCAACTACCCGGGGAACAACTTCCGCATAAGCTACGGGAGGACATGGGTCCCCGAGGGGCTCCGCCGCCTCAAGCACTTCGCGGATAAAAACCTCAAGTGACTCAGGCTTGTGGCTTGTACGCCACGGCCTCAATTTCTATAAGAATCTCGTCCATCACGAGCCTCGTCACTATCGTCGACCTAGCTGGCATCGGCCCCTCGAAGAAGGTCATGTAGACCTCGTTCATCTTCTCGTAGTAGTCGATGTCGGCGATGTAGACAGTCGCCTTGACTATGTCATCCATCGTGGCGCCAGCAGCGGCGAGCGTCTTCCGGAGGTCGACAAGCGTCGCTCGCGTCTGGTCCTCGATGTTTGTCAACTCCCGCCCCGACTCGTCTTCGAGCCCGATGTGCCCGCATGTGTAGACGAAGTCCCCCGCGCGGACAGCCGGGTTATAGTGGGCGTCCGGTGGGTAGTCGAGCGTGATGGTCTCCTTGCACTTCATGCCGCCGCAGGCTATACACGCCGGGGTGATAAACCCTGCGGGGGAAGCCTTTTCACAGCCGAAACACCATGAGTTTGGCTGAAGGAAGATGCTGGAGAGGGAGGCGGCGAAGTACCCGTTCCTGACGGAGGCGGCGAAGCTAGTCGACGCCCTGAACCTCCAGCTCGACGACCTCGCCAGCCCAGCCTACGAGAAGGTCCTAGACCGCGCCGCGGAGCGAGTCGTACAAGCCATAGAGGACGGCGCAGTCGACGACGCCCTCGACGACTACATGACCGAACTGCTCAGCTTCCCAATCGCCGTCATGTTCGTATCCGCCAAGGGGGAGCCGTTCCTCAACAGGCGCTACGCCCTCGCCGAGGCTGTGCGCGTCTACTTCCTCCTCCAAGACGAGGAGCGGGACAAACTCGCCCAAATAGCCCGCGACGACTTCGGCTGGGCCCTCAAGGACTCGGGGGAGAGGTACGACGGCGTCCTCCACGACTTCCGCCTACACTTCCACGACTACCTGCGCAGCTCCTCCAGCTTCCACGAGGACAAGTGGAAGCTAGTCAACCGCATAGTCAAGAACGGCTACGTGCTGCTCACCCAGCGCGAGGTTGCACGCCTCATACAAGGCGAGGCAGAGATCCTGATCAAGGATCGCCTCAAGCCGGTGAAGATCAACCTCCCAGAGCCCATCCAGAGGCGCCTCGACCGCGTCTCCAAGGTCTTCGAGGAGAACAGAACAAGGCTCGGCGGCGAGGGCCTTCCCAGTGAGGTCATAAACGAAGCCTTCCCGCCGTGTATCCGCTTCTGCATGGAGGGGCTGCTCGCCGGGAGACGCGCGAGCCACATGGAGCGCTTCGCCCTCACCAGCTTCCTGGTGACCGTCGGTATGCCACTCGACAGCCTCGTCGACCTCTACACGAGCGTCAGCGACTTCGACCCCGCCATGACCAAGTACCAAGTCGAGCACATCGCCGGCGTCAAGGGGAACCGGACGAAGTACACGCCGCCACTCTGCGACACACTACGTACACACGGCATCTGCCGAAACAAGGACGACATCTGCGAACGCATCAAGCACCCCCTCAGCTACTACCGCATCAAGGCGCGCCGACTAGCTTACCAGAAGCCCCCACTACCGCCTCAAGCTTCAAATATAACCCAACAGAGCCAATAGATCACCACATTGGCAAACGTAAACCAAGCCATAAAGAACACAGGACTCCACTTCTGCAGCCAATACAACAACTTGGTCAGGTTCAACCCCAAGTTCTGCGGGAAATGCCCACACAACGGCCTCAAGAAGTAGACGCGCGGCGAGCAAACCAGTTTTAAAACAGGGCGATCACATCTACCTGAGCGCCTATGGAGTCAGACTGGGGAAGCCCACGATTCGTAGCGGAACAATTCCATAGGTGGTACCAATCAAACGCGAGGGCCATCCCCGCCCCCACTGAGATAAAGCAGCGCGAGTTCGCCTTCCTCCAATTCGGCGGGAAGACCATGTTCCGCCACATAGGCTTCCCCGACGAGTTGACATTCCAGAGATACCTCAAGGATAACGGCCCAGCACACAGCTACCACAGCAGCAGCTACTACCAGCGCCCCGAAGCCGACATGGCGGGAAAGGGCTGGGTAGGCGCCGACCTAGTCTTCGACATAGACGCCGACCACTTCGACCTACCATGCCAACACGAGCACGACACGTGGAAGTGCAAGAACTGCGACGAAGAAGGCACAGGGAAGCACCCCGAGATATGCAAATGCGGAAAAGCCGCCTTCGAGGAGGAGACATGGCTCTGCGAACGCTGCCTGCAGGCGGCGAAGCACGAGACCCAGAAGCTCCTAGACATGCTCATACAGGACCTAGGCTTCAGCCCCGCCGGCGACCTAGTAGTCAACTTCTCCGGCAACAGGGGCTACCACGTCCACGTCAGGAGCCCCCGGGCGAGAGACCTCGACCAGAGCGGGCGTCGCGAGGTGGTTGACTACATCCTCGGAACGGGGCTTAAGGCGGAGTACCTCGGCTTCAACCTACGCGCCAAGGGGGGCAGGTCCACACTCGCCGACGAGGGCTGGAGGGGACGCGCGGGCAGAGCCCTTTACGACTACATAGCCTCCACGCCCCCCGAGGAGATCAAGGCGCTAAAACTCGGACGCAAGATAACGAACCTCATAGTCAACGAGCGCGACAAGGCGCTCACAATCCTCGAGGAGAGCCACCCGAGTATCCTCCTCAAGGCGGTCGACCTGAGCGACGACGAGAAACTCATGTCCGACCTCTCAAAGCTCATGGAGATTGCCGTAAAGTCGCAAGCTGCGGATATAGACACCGTCGTCACCACCGACATCCACCGGTTGATACGCCTCCCGAATACTCTGCACGGCAAGACGGGCTGGCAGGTCCAGACCATAGAGCTGGACGGTCTCCCCGACTACGACCCCATGACCAGCGCCATCGCCTTCCGATCCGGCGAGGCGAAGGTATATGTCAGACACGCGCCGAAGGTAAGGATCGCCGGCGCGGAGTACGGACCATACACGCAGGAGGCCGTCACGGTACCCATGGCGGTCGCGCTGTTCCTGCTCTGCAAGAAGGGGGCACGCATCGAGCCATGACGGACGAATACAGGACACTATACGAGTCGTGGAGGAGGGAGAAGCAGAGGCAGGACATACAGCCCCTCCCCGAGGGCTTCTACGCCGCCATGACCTCCTATACCACCCAGCTCCGCGAGCAGAGCCGAACCCTCGACAAGGCAACGGTCAAGGGCAAACTCGTCGAGAAGGAGCGCGACCACGCCGACAAGATGCTACAGGACCTGAACCGCATACGCCTCAACAAGCTAGTCTCCGCGGAGCTGAATGGTGTCCCCGTGGAGCTCCTCAACCTCACAGCCGAGGAGAAGCGGCTTCAGGTCGAGTTGCGCCGCCTCATCGCCGCGCACACGCAGGGACTGAAGCAGACACTGCAGGGGAAGGAGAAGGTGGAGCCCCCGCACACCGCAGCCCCACCACAAGTCACGCCCCGCCCAGCGCCCCCGCAACACACCGAAACAGGCGAAACAGCACTTAAGGTCGTCCGATTCACCCAGCCCCTGCCCGCCATTATGGGCGTGGACATGAAAACATACGGCCCATTCAAGGCGGAGGACGTCGCGAGCCTCCCAGCCCAGAACGCGGATAACCTAATAAGGAAGGGCATAGCGAAGGTAGTGGAGACAGAGCCATGAAAGTTCCAAAGACACTCAGGACCTTCTGCCCAAAGTGCAAGACGCACACTGAGTTCACTGTCACCATACACAAGGCCGGCAAGCGCCGCGGCTCCCGAAAGGGTGAACGCGACCAAGCCATACGCAAGCAAGGCTACGGAGGCCAGAAGTTCCCAATGCAGCACAACCAGGCAAAGGTCACAAAGAAGACTACGCTACAGCTCCAGTGCAAGGAGTGCAAGCACAGCCTGATGCGCGAAGGAGTACGGCTCAAGAAGGCGGAGTTGGAGTAAAATGGCGGAATGGGACAACCTAATCCCGAGACCCACTTCACGGTTCCTAAGAGTAAAGTGCCTCAGCTGCGAGTCTGAGCAAGTCGTTTTCAGCAACGCGACCCACGAGGTAAAGTGCCGCACATGTGGCGAGGTCATCGCGAGGCCAACCGGTGGTAAAGCCGAGATAAACGGCTCCATCATGGCAGTTCTAGGGTGACCGCCCCCATGTCTCTAGGGCACGCCGAGTGGCCGGAAACAGGCGAGATGGTCGTAGCGACCGTCAGCCGCATCGAGTCATACGGCGCATATGTCGCCCTAGACGAATACGACAACAAGGAAGCACTACTACACATCTCAGAGATCAGCTCACGCTGGGTCAGGAATATACGCAACCACGTGCGCGAGAACCAGAAGGTCGTACTACAGGTCCTCAGGGTGGACCCATCCAAAGGACAGGTCGACCTCAGCCTGCGCAGGGTCAACAAGGACGACCGCAGGAAAAAGATCGAGCAGTGGAAGAAGAACCGCAAGGGCGAGACCCTCCTCAAACAGGCGGCCACCGAGCTGAAGCTGACCCCAGAGGACCTCTTCAGCGAGATAAGCCCCAAGCTGAACGAGGCGAACATCAACCTATACGATGCCCTCGAGCAGTCCGCGAAGAAGGGCGCCAAGATATTCACTGACGCCGGCATCAAGGAGAAGATCGCGGACGCCCTCGCAACCGTCGCCAAGGACAAGATCATCGTCAAGGGAGTCACCGTTCAGGGCGTCTTCGAGGTGACCGCGATGGGCAGCAGGGGGATAGAGGAGATAAAGGACGTGTTCCACACGGTGAGGGACCTCGGCGATGAGACCGAGTCCACCGTGAACATCTACACGCTCGGCTCCCCCAAGTACAGGGTAGAGGTGACCGCCGAGGACTACAAGAAGGCGGAGTTCGCCCTAGACCGCGTCGTGAAGCACGCCGAGAAGGAGTGGTCCCAACACGAGGGCACTATCTCCTTCAAGAGGGAGTAATCCCCATTGGTCTGGCTCCTAAGAAAATGCGAGAAATGCGCCACCTATACCCTCAAGGAGGACAAGTGCCCACGGTGCGGAGGACAGGTACGCTCCCCACACCCCGCAAAGTTCTCGATGGACGATAAATATCGAAGATACCGCCTGATAATGAAGCGGATGTCTGGGCAGAACGAGGAAAAGCCGTCGGCGTAGTCCCAAGCCCTCGATGCGCCTTTGTGAAAAGGATTTTATAGTAACGTTCCGTCATGCATTCTAGGCGACTAGAATGGCTAAGACATATGTTCGCATCTACGGTCCACCGCTCATGAAGGCTCTACAGGCACTCGAAGGCGTAGCCGTCGAGGTGTCCAAGGAGAAGGAGATAAAGTTCAGCCACAAGTGCATCCCTTACCCGACTAGGCTGCAGGCGGACAACCGCGACTGGCAGAACTACCTCAACAACCTGAAGAGCACATACGTCGACTGCTACGAGCCCGCGAAGATAATCAGCGACGCCAAGCAGCTACTCGGCGAATACGACTTCATGTTCGAGTGGGTCGACAAGAAGCCCACGATGAAGCAACTTGAGAACCTCATCGAGAAGATCGACAAGGCTCTAACCGGCATGGGTGTTCACTACACCCTTACCACCGAGTAATCTTAAACGAATTTTTAAGACAACTTCTAGCAACAGCTAGATTTTTTTATAAAAAGAACTGGTAAAAAAGAGGATACTTTACGCGTCGGTTACGTTCGACTCCGCCGCTTCCTTGAGCGCCTTGCGCTCCTGGAATTCCTCGAACACGATGAAGACCGGCATGATGACCCAGAGCGCGATCATCACCCAGAAGAGGGTGGTGTCCAACTGATCAGAGGCTGCGTCGCCTATGAGCCTGAGTATGCTGGCCAAGAGTAGTGATCCGTTCATCACTTTTTCGCCTCCTTCTTCGCCCTAGATTTTGGTGCTGCGCGCCAGTCCACCTTCACATCCTCCTTTATCATCTTGGTGTAGTTGACTCCAGGGATGTAGAGGAGCTTTTCTGGGATCAAACCGTTGGGTCTGAAAATCATGACGAAGACCAGCAGACCGCCCAGTATAATGTCCTCCATGTAGGCGATTGGGAAGAAGAAGAACTGCTGTATCTCGAACTTGAAGACGATGATTACACGTCTCAGTGCGATGATCAGCGCAGCGCCGAGGAAGGTTCCCGCGTTGTTACCCGGACCACCGAGTATGAGCATCAGCCAAGGCCAGTATGTCCAGTAGGCACGCTGGTAGCCCGACTCGGCCGAGAACTGTAGGTAGTAGCAGTTCATGACGCCCGCGATGGCTGTAATGCCGGACGCGAACATCAAGATGTTCCTGCGGATACCGACGACGTTCTTGCCAACACTGGCTAGGGTAACTTCGTTTTCCCTCATGGAACGCATCAACCTGCCGTATGGCGAGTTGAGCATCGTCCTGAAGACGAAGAAGCTGATGAGTCCGAGCAGCAGCGTGACAACCGCAGAGATGACACCGACGTCTCCCGGGTACCAGGCAAAGACGTTGGGTATCCATACCCCGAGTGTTCCACCCGAGATAAAGACCACGTTTCGTCCGATGATCTGGGATGCGTCAGCCATGGTGATCAAGACGATCATCAGATAGGTCGCCCTGAGTCGGATGGCTGGTAGCGCTAGCAGATAACCCATCAGTGAACCTAGCACGACGGCAACGGCGATGCTGAATAGGAAGAAAGCCACACCCATCATAGCGTTGGTCTTGATGTACTGATTTACCAAGCCCACGTTCGCCGGGTTGGCGTAGACCCAGTTGAAGTCATTGTTCCAATCGGTAAGCGGTACTCCGGCGGCTGCAACAACCGTAAACATCACCCTCATTACTATTGAGCTAACAGAGAATGCGCCGACGATGACTTGGACGGCGCACCCCATGTTGGGGATGCCGGCGTTTCCGTACTGGAAGTTAAGCGCCATAGCTACGATAACGAGGAGACCAAAGAACATCGCAATGTCTACGATGAGTCTGTTCGTGCCCGTGATCGCAGTCGGGAGTGAACTCAGTACGCCTAGAGCAATATTCGCGTACATCACTTCTTAGCCTCCTTGGCTTCTGGCTCCTTGGGCTTCGGAGCTACTTTCCTCTTTTGCCAGTTTTCGTAGAATCCTTGTAGACCTCTTGGTTCAATCAGTAGGACGATTATCAGGAATGCCATTGGGATTAGTGGCCTATATTCACCGAACCAGTTGCCAATTACTAGTTGGCCAGCTAGCGTCAATAGGACCTCTGCCATTCCGATGGTGAAGCCTCCGATGATGGCTCCGTATACACTTTCGAAGCCACCGAGCAGGCTTCCTGCCATGATGCTGGTGATGATTCCTGAACCCGTCATCGGGCTGCACTGGAACCATAATGGCATTAATGAACCAGCCAAACAGGCAAGTCCGCCCGTCAAGAACCATGAGAAGGTTTGAACGTTCGTGGTGTTGATGCCCAGAACCGAGGAGAGTTCTGGGTCCTCAGCTGTTGCCCTCATAGCTATGCCTAGCTTAGTCTTCGTGAGCAAGTAGTGAAGAGCAATTACAGTAATGAGGCTTATGCCAATCGAGACGAAGAATATGCCCGAGACGTCTCCGATTTTGAAGTCCCAATCCTTGAGCATGAATCCCGTGGCATATTGCTTGAAGAACGCAATGAAGGCGTAGGCGTATATGTAGAGTATAGCCCCTAGGAAAATCTGGATAGCAAGGGTGGCAATCGTCAGAACGATTGCTCCACTACCCATCTTTCCGAGGGTGCTGATGACAAGTTTGAACACGATTACGCTAATTAACCCTCCAACAAGGAACGCAACCGGCAATCCATAATATGGACTGATCCCGAAGAACTTGGCAAACGTGTAGGTGACATATATGCCGTAACCGGCATACGTTCCGTGTGCGAAGTTCGGAATCTTTGCGGTAAGGTACGTTAATGTAAATCCGATAGATAGGAGAGTTAATTCGCTCGCGTAGGTGATAGCCATAAACAATATGGTTAAGTCCAATTTTTTCTCCGCACGGTCAGTCTTTTTTGCCTTTATAATATTTTTCTTCGAATCACATCCGCTTGCATAGTTATGTAAAAACCCGATTTGATTTACACTCCTTATTGACCCGGTTCATATATATTATCGGAAAAAAGATGAATTTTTGTGTTCTGTGGATTAATGTTAAATGTGAACAGACACCCTTCTCCAAACCAAACCACGCTTACCCGCTGACCAACATATTATACAAAAGCCACCTTACCCACAAGCTCCACCACAATGTTCTCAAAGCTCCTAGCCAAGCTGTGCTCCCCAAACAACCGCTTAAACGTCGAGTAAGCCGTCTCAACCGCCCCCCGCCGACCGTAGCCAGTCAACCCAGCCGACGCATCGTAGCCGATGCCCCTGATCAACGACGCAGCGCGTCGCCTAGACGGGTGATCACGATCACACCTAGCGTTCACCTTCGGCTTAACCACGACCTCGATCCCACGCTCCTCAAGAAGCGAGTAGACAGCCGACGAGTCGTAGGCAGCGTCGCCGTAGACCCTTGAGACGCGGACGTTCCTACCCGACTCATCCACCAGGCTAGGGGCCTTCCTCACGTCGTGCACATCATCTGTGGTCACCTCCATCGCGACCACCTCATGAGTCTCCACGTTGACGGCGAAGTGGAGCTTACATGCCTCTGCCATGCTTCCTCTCGATCCATCCCCCTGCCCTGTGTACGCTGATGCCGGTGGAGTCGACGGCGATGCTGACGGGCTCATTCGTCTCCTTGAGGTCCCTGTAGGGGTCGACGGGTTGGCTGAGGATGCGTTTGCGGAGGCCGGAGTAGTCGGCTCTTGTTGGGGTGGTGGGGATGAATCTGTGTAGGGCTCTGGTGAATCCTTCGAGTTGTCGGTAGGGCATCGAGTAGAGGTAGCGGATGGCTGCGAGGAGCTGGATGTAGGTGTTGGGTATGTGGTAGTTGCGGTCTGGCTTGTGGTTGTTCATGGTTTTTAATTCTTGTTTGGGGTTTGTTAGGTATTTTGGGTCTAGGATGAGTTCTCCTCGTCTAATTAGCTTGTTATCGGTCTCTTTTCAGTCCATTGTTTAGGAATGTGCCCTATTTGATCTATAAGTCTTATTACTAATCCACAAAGCAAATTTTTGCATTTTTCAATCTTGATGAAGCATTATGTCAACTTTTAAATACAATATGGCGAAGTCTACTATCGCGACAAACAAAGGTGTAAAACTTGGCAGATAAAGGAATGACACTAGCAATAGTGCTACTCGTAGCAGGTTTGATCGTAGGCGGAGGCATAGGATACTTCGCCGCACCCACTAAGGAAGTAGTCGTCCAAGGAAGCGGGACAACGGTCATTCAGACCGTAACAGAGGCCCCGCTCAAGGGCAAGACGGTCAAACTCGGCTACATTGCATCAGACACAACCGGTCTAGAGACGGGAAAACCATACTACGAACAGATGATCCAGACCGACATCAACGCATGGGCTAACAAACTCGGATATGGTATGAAGTTCTCATACCTGATCGACAACGCAGATGGTCAGGCCAACATCCACCTCGAGAAGGTCCAGGGCTTCAAGTCAACTGGAGTCACAATCTTCACGGGAGGAGGCTGGTCGAGTCAGGCTCAGTCGGCTCTAAGCTACTGTAACTCCAACGGCATGCTCATGTGGAGCTCTTCTTCTACATCCCCCACGCTCGCA
>DUKA01000075.1:0-187 GCA_013329615.1 Candidatus Bathyarchaeota archaeon | reverse complement strand
AGGGTGAAGTCGTCCGCTACGCCGGCGAGTCAACGGAGTTCACGAACTACCTGACAGTCGCTGACGCTCAGGTCGCGACCGCCGTCGGCAAGTACGGTGGCGAGACCCAGAGGGTCGGTGTTGTCATACTGGCCTTCAACGAGGTCGCCGTCATGCTCAAGCAGGCCGCCTCCTACCCGAACATCTA
>DUKA01000093.1 GCA_013329615.1 Candidatus Bathyarchaeota archaeon | reverse complement strand
GTGTTGTCCGCGTCGATGGTTCACCGAGCCTCTTCTTTATGGAGTCGACCTCCGACTCGGCGTCGGCCTTCGCCTTGCTTAACGAAGTGTATGTATCGTCGATGGCCTTCCTGATATCGGCGTGTGTCTGCACGATGCCATCGACGTTGTTCGCCTTCTTTGCCTCCACCCAACCCGCTAAGGCTTCGAAAAGTTCCTTACGCGACAGGGTAGTGTATCCCTTCGCCTCGATGCCTTTGCCTGCTACCTCGTTCCACGGCGTGTTGTAGAAGACGCGGGCGTATCGTATGTAGGTCGGGAAGGGTATGTCTAGTTGCGAGACGCCGGGGATGACCTCGGCGTAGTAGCTCGTCTCCCCAGGCCCGCCGACGTGCGCCACGACGGGTATGACCGAGTCGACAACCACCTGACGCGAGTCCACCCTCGGCGTTATGATGTTCGCTATCTCCTCGATGTCCGGTTTCTCCGCGGAGAATGAGTAGCTGTATACTTGTTCGCACCGCAGGCACTTACCTTCGACATTCGCGGTGGAGCCAGAACCCGCCACGTACTTCAGCTCGACCCTGCTACCGTGGCAGCTCGGGGTCTGACACTCGAGGAAGAATGGGACATAGTCCCTCGACCTCTTGCCGATCTGTGCTTTGTACCCTAATCCCTCGATTAGGTCTACGGCGTCGTTTGACGCGCGTATGAAGTTGCTCCTGTTGGACTCAGAGAGCAGTACCTCGTACCCCTGCCTGAAGAACCCTCTGATCAAGGTGTCCGTCGCCGATAGTATCGGCACGCCCATGTCCGCCTCTAGATTCACGACTGTGCCCAGTATCTTTGTCGAGAAATCGGCTACGTTCTCCGTAGAGTAGTAGGCTCCCTTGATGATCGTGAAGACTTGGGCGAGGTTCTGCAGTATCTTCTCCTGTCTCGCGGGTTCCACGCCCTTGAGGAGGCCGCGGTAGTTGCTCTCCACCTTTTCTAGAGTCTTTTTCAGCCATTCCTCGTCCGGGTTCGGCAGCCGGCGTATAGGCGCGCCCTCGTACTCGGGGGGCGATGGGTAGGTGATCAGCATCCCCCTAGCCGAAGGGCTCGGGATGCGGATGTTCAGCAGCTCTGCCTGGACGCTGTCGTAGTCCCCGACGTAGTAGAGCGGGATGTATCCCCCTCCCAGACCGGCGAGCGTCGAGATGTAAGTTATTTTGTTGAAGATGAAGCTGGGACCCCCGAGGCAGTTCGGCTGCTGACCAGTCTCGACCGCGCCCCTGTCGAGCGAGTCGATCCTCACCGAGACCTTTTCGGTAAGGATTCCGAGACTCCTCATCTGAACCTTTATGGCTTTTTTTAGTCCCTCAAGTTCCGGTGGTGGCGCGCCGTATTTCGCCCTTATTTCGCTGAAGTATCCATGGCACTCAGCCATGTTCTGGGGTATCCTGCCCCAGAGATACGTCGCGTACTCCCCCGCGGGGTCTTTCTCCGTGTACTTCTGGTACAGTGTATGCACTGGTGGATTCTCGCTCAATTCATTCACCTAAGCAGGTTCCTAGTCGCCTTCGCCTCGTAGAAAGGACCGTTCTTCGCCAGCGACTCCTCGACGAAGGCCTCGGCGTGTGCGCAGTTTGATTGTGCGCCCCTCAGCTCCGCCTTCTTGTCGCTGAAGTTCTGGTAGTAGCCCCAGGAGAACTTTACCAGCTGAGTTTTATAGGCCTCGACCGCTGCCCTCTTCCTCACCATTGTCTCGGAGATATCTACCAAAACGTGGGGGCTGGGGATCAGTGTGTTTATCTCCATGAGAAGGAGGCGCTCGACGAGGCATGATTTCTCATACGTGGTCGTGTGGGATGCCCACTCGATTGCTTCCTTAACCACTTCATAGGTTGCCCTGTGATCGGCGTGATAGTCGAATGGCAGGTGGGTGACGACTATCCTCGGCCTCTCAGCCACGATCACGTCGGCGACCCGCTTAATCAGTGACCTAGAGGGCACTACATTGTCCTCCATGAAGATGATCGACTCAGCCAAACCGAGGGCCTTGCACGCCACCTTAAGCTCCACTTTGCGATCTCTAGGGTTGCAGGTAAGACACAGAACCCTGGAATCCGCGTGAAGCGCGAGCGTTCCGCCGCAGCCGAAAGTTTCGTCATCTGGGTGGGAGACGACGGCAAGAATTCCGCCCATCGAGGTCAAACGATTAGGGAAACCACGGCATAAAAGGGGTTCCCCGAAGTGTCAACACACGTTGCCACTTTCACATTTTGCCTATCACCCACCCGACGCGTGCTGCGTTCGCCTTAAATGCGCCACAGGAACCGGGCTGGATCGGATGGACGTGTCCACCCATCTCCTCCACGGGGCCCCATCGAACTACTTCCAGCCGGCGTCCGAGATGCTAGGCATCAGGGCGACCGCGAGGCCATTACAGATGGGCTTTCCCTGGCTGGACGAGATGGTCGGCGGACTGGAGCCCGGGCTCCTCCACCTATTCTACGGCTCCGAGAAGAGCGGCCTCCCCGACAAACTCCTCCATCACCTACTCGTCGATGCCGTCAAGGAGCCGGAGGCAAGAGCCATACACTTGCTCTGCGGCAACTGCCGTCGCTCACGCACGACCCTCGACATGGAGCTGCTGCTCAACCTCGTCGAGCGTGCCGGACTCGAGCCGCGCGACGCCTTCAGCCGTATCCACCTCGTTTGTGCCTTCACTGAGCGGCAGCAGATCGAGGCCGTAGACCACATAGAGGGGATACTCGCAGAGAACCCGGGCGTCAGGGTGGTCACCGTGCAGCAGGTGGAGAAACTATTCGCGGGGCCAACCCTCGTTAGCAGGGCGACGCGCGAGAGCCTCGGTGGCATGGTCTCCCGTCTGATCCGGCTCTGCGCCGAGGCGGGGGTGCCAGTAGTCGCGTCCGCGTCACCATCCCCCTACGGTAGACCCGTCCCCGCGCCGGAGGGGGAGCATACGTCACACACCTCGCCAAGGTCTCCGTCTACCTGCGTGCCATGAAGGGCGGTGGAGCCACCGCATACCTGCTCAACCACCACGAAAAGGCCAGGATCGGTAAGAGACTAGACCTAGAGGAAGGCGAACTCGGATTGGGAAGAGTCACAAAACTATCAACACGGATGAGGCTGCAGGAGCAGATGAGGCAACTCAGGGACCGTTACAGGGTCGCCCTGAAGGACGAGGAGATGAAGACCGCCTTCGACGGTCTCTGGGACACGTGGTCGAGCGAACAGGGCGCCATGATATACAGCGACGTACTATCCGCACTCGACCTCCTCACACTCACTGCATCCGTCGACAACAGGCGCCAGATCGAGACGCTGCGCGCCCTCAATCAAGAGACCCGAGACCTCCTAGAGAAACTCATAGCGAGGGAGGTACGTGCGGGTTGAGGGACTGCTCCTCGACGTCGCGTTCGAGGGGCGCGACGCCGTCGTCTGGATCAGGACACACGACGGCAGGGTGAAGCTCAGGGGGCAATACTACCCAGAGCTATACGCCGAACCGAAGGACGTCACCCCCGAGGAGCTAAAAATCATACTAGATGAACACCCCGACGTCAAGGACATCACCGTAGAGCGTAGGATCTCCACCATCGAGCGGAGCGGGGAGAAGACCGTCCTCAAGATCAGGGCGAAGGACGTGGACTCGTTTCGCGGCGTCCAACGTCTCGTCGAGTATCTCCCACTCGTCGCTAGGGTCTACGACTCCGACCTAACCCTCGAGCTCAAATACCTCAGCGAGCGCGGTCTAGTCCCACTATTCGGGGTGGAGGCGGAGGCGGACGCCGAGGGGAGGAGGACTAGCATCTACGCCCTCGAACTCGACATGGATAGCAAACCCCCACCGCTCAGGCTCCTCATCTTCAACGCCGAGCTGGGCGACGACGGCGGAAAGGTGATCGCCCTCGACCACGCCTTCCAGCCCGAATACACGTTCGAGGGCACCACACGCGCCATCCTGCACGACTTCCTCGACTACTTCGCCGACCTAGACCCCGACATCGTCGTAGCCTCCAGCAGCCAACTAGCCGCCGTCCTCCGCACCGCCGCGCGCCTTGGCGTGAGGCGCTTCGGCTCCGGCGACGGAGAACCCGTCCTCTGGGCGGGCAGGAACCACCTCGTCCCACCCATCTTCCGACGCCTCGGCCTCGCCGGACTCATCGAACGCGTCCTATTCACCCGGTCTCCCGCCAGGATGTGCGCGGGGTGGGCCGCGGGGAAGTGCATAGATATGCGCCAGTGCTACGACGCGCGCCGCAGGAGCATACTCGTCCCACGCGCCGTCGACTACCAGCCCGTCATGACCCTGCAGGAGGCGAACGACATGGACAAGGGAGGGCTGATACTCGCCCCCACCATCGGCCTGCACGAGGATGTAGCCGTCCTCGACTTCGAGAGCATGTTCCCAAATATCATAGTGCGGCGCAACGTGAGCTACGAGACCACGGGGCGCCCAGACGCCGTCGAGGGCTTCATAACCGGCTTCACGCAGGAGGCGCTCACGCGCCGCCTCCACTTCAAGAGGATGCGCCGCCGCCTCGACAAGGGCAGCCTCGAGTGGCTCTGGTGCGAGGAGCGCCAGACCAGCCTCAAGGAGATGCTCGTCGTCGTCTACGGGTACAGCGGCTGCTTCGCCAACCGCTTCGGCAGTATGGACACCTACATGGAGATCAACAGGATCGCCAGGGACAGCCTCGTAAAGAGCATGAACGCCGCCGCGGAGCGCGGCTACCACACCCTCTACGGCAACAACGACAGCCTCTTCCTACACAGGGACGGAGCTACGCGCGCAGACTACGAGTCGCTCGCCGACGAGATAACCCTCCTCACCGGTCTCCCCACGGCACTCGACATCATGTACCGCTACCTCGTCCTCCTCTCGCAGAAGGCGGACGACCGCTTCGGCGCCGTCAACAGGTACTACGGCGTCACCCCCGAGGGCGAATTCAACAGCCGCGGCATAGAGCTACGCCGCCGCGACACGCCTCCCTTCATCAACCACCTGCAGCAGCGCGTCATAGAGCGCCTCCTCACACAGCCCACGGCGGGGGAGATACGCACCACCAGCCTACGCCGCGCCAAGGAAGAGGTC
>DUKA01000189.1:8789-13551 GCA_013329615.1 Candidatus Bathyarchaeota archaeon | reverse complement strand
TCTAAGAGGTTGGGCCAGCCGTCCCACTCCAGTATAGTGAAGGTGGGGGTTTTGCTGAAGACCTCCGAGACGCGGTCTTTGAGCCCTTGATTGCCCCTCGTTGGTAACGCGAGCTTCAAGCGTTATCTACTCCCGTTTTTCGGTTGCTGGCAACTCCGCGATCCTTTTTCTGATCGCCTCTAGTTGGGTCCCGAGTAGTTGCGCTTGTTTTTCCAGGGTTTCTCTCTCGGGGGAGAGAGTGGCTCCGACGACACTTTGGTCGGCCCACCACCCGCGTGGCAGCCAGGGGAACCTTTGGCAAGCGTTTGGATCGGCTGCCACTGTCAAACCTGCTCCTGTCCCGTAAACCCAACCAGGTCTCTGCCATGGGGGCAGGTCCCTGAATGGTCCATTTCCTGTGTAAGCGCCTCGTCCTCTTCCTCTATATCCCATTTTTTTCAACCCTTATTCTGTGTTTATGCACAGAATAATTATGTGTCTGTGCACAGAAAGATATAAGGGTTTCCAGATATTACAAGTAGTCGTGCAGAGAAGGGCGAGAAACCGAAAGGGGCAAAGAGGGAGAACACCCACACCGGTCTTCATAGGAAAACAGATACCTGAAGGCAGTTTCACCCCAGATAGTTCCTCCACCGGCGAACCAGTAGCACTTGATGGCGCCGAACTCGAGGCGCTGAGACTCGTCGATCTTGAGGGTCTAAGTCAAGAGGAGGCAGGCACCAAGATGGGCGTGAGCAGGGGCACGGTCTGGAGGCTTCTGCAGGAGGCACGTCGGAAGATAGCTACCGCCCTATCGGAGGGAAGGCGGATAGACATCAAACCCGAATGAGAATCCACTAAACAATTATTAAGCGAGACGGAGAAGGATATCGATCCCCATGGTAAAAGTCGGCATTATGATCTGTGACAGAAACAGGACCTGCACTGGTAATAAATGCTTCAAGAGCATAATCGAGCGCGACGGCGTATTCTCCGAATACCCGAAGGGTGAACCTATCGAGGTCGTGGGCTGGATGGCGTGTGGCGGCTGTCCCGGGGAGCGTCTGGAGGCGGCGCCTGCTGATATGAAGAAGTACGGCGCCGAGGTCATCTACCTCGCCAGCTGCTTCCTCGCCGGCTACCCCATCTGCCCCTACATCGAAGACCACAAGAAGTACATCGAAAACGTCGTGGGTCTGCCCTGCAAGGTGGGAACCCACCCGATGCCGGCGAACTACGTCAAGATGCACGCGAAGGCGGGAGACTGGAAACGCGACGGCGCCGACAAGTGGCTCAAGGATATATCAAAGAGCCCCGAAGATGCCGACAAGTACGACTCCACAAACCCCAACTTCCTGAAGAAGTAACCCCTTTTATCGCGCGGCTCCCAAGTCCCCACGTATGACTGAGGACAGGGAGCTTGAGGAGATCAAGCGGCGCATGATCGAGAAGATTATGGCGCCGAAGCTGAGCCTCCTCAATAACGGCGTAGTGAACATCCTGACGGACGCAAACTTCGATCAGGCGGTCGGCTCAGCGGGTCTGCCGCTGCTTGTTGACTTTTGGGCGGATTGGTGTGGTCCCTGTAAGATGATGGCGCCGGTCGTCGAGGCCATGGCGAGGGACTACACGGGGCGGGTACTATTCGCCAAGAAAAATACGGACCAGAACAGAACAACGTCAGCCAAATTCAGGGTGATGAGCATTCCTAACTTTATAGTCTTTAGAAACGGGAGGCAAGTCGATCAGGTGCTTGGGGCAGTCGGGCGCCAAGGCCTGGAGGCCCTATTGAGGCGCTACCTATCGGTTACTTAGGGGTTCAGCTTCTTCGCGGCGCGGCTCATGGCCTCGGGCATGGCCTGGTTGAGCGTCGAGACAAGCCTTCCGACCATGTAGCCGGGTAGTTCTTCGCGCCCTATAAGGGGGTAGTAGATGTTCTTTGGGGCGCTCTGAGCCATGAGGTTGACCGACACCACCCCCATCTCCTTCAGGTTCTTCAGGGCCTTATCGACGGTGGCGACGCTGTGTCTGCATCCCTGCGCGCCGAGGCGTTCCTGAATGGTCTTTGGGGTCCCCCCTCCTTTTCCTAGGTCCCAGAGGCAACCTATTACCTCCGTTTCATGTGTTGTGAGAAACTTTCTCAGTCCTACCTCTGCGGGATTGTATCCTTTTATTTCAAGAACCATGGTGCATCTCTCCCAGTGTGGGTTCTCAGGTTAGGTTCGTGCTGCATGTTTATAATAACTTTATTATTATCGTAAAATTCGATAAATTGTTAATATTCAATAAACACTCAGTATAAACGTGCTTCTTAATGCATATCGTTAATTTGTTTAATGAAATAACGAGTTTTTTAAAATTGAGGTTATCCCCCGCTAGAGGAGCCCGCGCTTAACGGCCTTGGCGAGGTAACCGTCGACCGTCATGAAGTCGTCGGCGGCCTTCTCCGTGATCTCGTCGGACGCCTTCTGCGCCTTAGCCATGACCTCATCTTCATCGAGGGTGACGCACCGCCGATCCTGAACGACGAATTTGCCGTTCACGATGACAGTCTCGACCTCATCTCCCCTGCTGTAGTAGACTATATTGGGGGCGACGTTGCGTACGGGGCGGGTGATGTTTGGGACGAGGTGGGGCGCCTTCAGGTCGAATACGATCATGTCGGCCTTCTTACCGACCTCTAGGCTGCCTATCTTGTCGCCGAGGCCGATCGTGTTTGCCCCGCCTATCGTGGCGATGCGTAGCATCTCCCACGCGGGTAGCACAGTCGGGTCCCTGTGGCGGACCTTGTTGAGGAGGGCTGCGCACTTCATGCCGACGAGCATGTTGTGCCCAGTGCTGCCGGGAGCCTGGTCGCTGCCGAGGCCCGCGTATTTGCCTCCCTGCTGGATGAAGAGGGCGAGGGGCGGCACTATGCCGTCGATGAGGGCGATGCTGGCGGGGCAGCTGGCGTAGCGGACGCCGCGCTTGGCGATTATGGCGACCTCGTCGTCAGTCGTTTGGTGGCAGTGCGCCGCGATGACCTTGTCGTCGAGGAACCCTATCTTGTCGAGGTACTTGATCGAGGTCGTGTCGTAGCGGAGCTTGATCTGTATGGCCTCGCGTGCGCCCTGTGCGACGTGTATGTGGGTGAGCTTGCCGCGTTTCACCGCCTCGGCCTTGACGCGTTCTAGGAGGTCTCGACTCATCATGTCGGCTCCCTGCGGGCTGAAGATGCAGCTTATCCTGCCCTCGCCGGCGCCGTCCCACTTGTCGACGACCTCTACGCCGGCTTTGAACTTCTGCTCGCCGAGCGCCTCGTCGAATATGTAGGACTTGTTGACGTCTGGGCGGCTGTTTGGCCCGATCTCGTTGATAGTGTCTGCGATGTTTGCGCGTACACCTGCGGGGATGAAGACCTTCTCGGCGACGTGCCCCTCGTTGACGCCTATCTCGCCGAATGTGGTTACGCCGCTCTTGACGCCCTCGAGGACGCCGAGTGCGCCTCCGGCGATGCTGTGCTCGGGCTTGATGTACTTGCTGAATGGCGCCATGGTCTTGAGCATCCACTCTATCTCGGGGACGTCCTGCGCCTCGCCGCGTATGATGGTGTGGCCCGTGTGTATGTGTACGTCTATGAAACCGGGGAGGACCGCCTTGCCCTTCGCCTCGATTAACTGCTTCGAGTTCTTGTACTTCTTGTCGAGTTCGTGGGTCTTGCCCACCGCGACTATGTTCTGGCCTTCGACGGCTACTGCGCCGTCCTCTATGACGCCGAGGCCCTCGCCGCGCATCGTGAGGAGTATGCCGCCCCTGATGTAGATGTCAGCCATTGGGTTCCGGTAGTGGTGCGCCGCATCATATTTACCATCTTCGGTAGGCGTGGGAGGTGTTCGAGCCTAGAAGTGGGGCGGGGTTGGTCAATTGACCGGGGTGGGGTGGCTTACCTAGCCACCTTGACGGTGGTGATCGTGAGCGCCTTCTGAATCTCCGCAGGGGTCATCTCGAGGATGAAACCGCGCTGGCCCCCATTTATGTAGAACTTGGGTAGCTGCAGGATGGATTCCTCGGCGTAGACGGACATCTGACGCCTCGTGCCGAATGGACTTATGCCGCCGACGAGGTAGCCCGTGTGGCGCTGCGCGTCCTTCACCTCGCAGGACTCGACGTTCTTCGCACCTATCTGGCGTGCGAGATCCTTGAGGTTCACCTCCTTGTCTCCGTGCTGCAGGACGACTATGGGTTCGCCGCCGTCCCTCTGCATGATGAGGGTCTTCACCACCTCGTGCAGCCCGACGCCTAGGCCATCCGCAGCGATGTCCGAGCCCTTCCGGGCGTAGTCGTATGTGTGCTTCTCGTAGATGATCCCCAGCTTATCGAGGTGTGTGGTAGCTGGTGTTACCGGAAACTTCGGCATGGGTGGAGTGTCAGCCGCTGCGCCGTTTAGGGTTTACGGCGTCGGGTCTCAAATACGTCCACCATCAACTATTCGGCATGGTCAGTGTCGACGAGATTAGGCGCGACTTCCCCGCCCTCGCGGAGTGGACGTATCTGGACAACGCCTTCGTGAGCCTCATGCCCCGGCAGGTCAGGGAAGGATACGACCGCTGGGCGGACCAGTGGTACAACTTCGACGTGGGCAACAGGACGATCCTCTCCGGGTGGCTCGACGCGGCGAACCGCGTCAGGGGCGCGATGGCGGCCTTCATAGGCGTCACCCCCAAGGAGATAGCCTACACGATGTGCACGGGCAGCGGCCTCAACATCGCCATAAACGGCACCAAATGGAAGAAGGGGGACAACG
>DUKA01000189.1:0-8729 GCA_013329615.1 Candidatus Bathyarchaeota archaeon | reverse complement strand
GTGGGTGCGTTGAAGGTCGACTACAAGCGCGACGGCGCCGACTACGTCGCGTGGGCACCCTACAAGTACCTGATGGGCCCCGCGGGCCTCGCCTTCCTCTACGTCGACGAGGAGTCGATAAAGGGGCTGACGCCGGACAGGACTGGGTGGAAGAACCAGATCTGGGAGGGGGCCCACGCTGAGGATAAGACGCCCGAGGACGCGGCGGAGAAGTTCGAGTACGGCACCATAAACTTCCAAGGAGTCTACGCCATCGAGGAGTCGCTCAAGTACCTCAGCCACCTGGGCATGGACTACGTCGAGAAGAGGGTCCTCGACACCACGGGTTACCTCTTCAAGCGTCTCGCCGAGCAGGGCAAGGAGCTATGGACGCCCGAGGGCAACAAGTCACCGGTCGTCAGCTACAACCAGCCCGGCGCCGTGGAACTCGCTGAGAGGCTCAAGAAGCAGAAGATCAAGGTCACGGGCCGCGAGGCACACGGGGGCCACATGAGGGTCAGCGCCCACTTCTATAACACGCGTGGCGACGTGGACAAGTTCATCGACGCAATAGGCTGACCCTACCCAAGCGTCCGCGGTTTTACTCGCGTAAAAACGGGCTGCGAGGTCTTTTAAGAATAATAATATTTCTTACTGTCAGGTTAAGCAACGTTGATTGAGATTCGTTTCCACGGTAGGGGCGGGCAGGGCGCTGTCACCGCCGTGAAGATTCTGGCATCGGCGATATACCTAGAGGGAAAGTTCACCCAAGCCATCCCGATGTACGGCACAGAGCGCCGCGGGGCACCCGTCGCCGCCTTCTGCCGCGTGGACGACACACGCATAAGGGAACGCGACCTGGTACACGAGCCCGACATGGTAGTCGTCCTCGACCCCCTCCTCAACCGGAGCGTCGACGTGACGGACGGCCTCAAGAAGGGCGGGCTTGTGATCGTGAATCACCCCGGTGCAGCCAAGGACACGGGGCTCGCCGGCGACTTCAAGGTCGCTACCGTCGACGCGACGAAGATAGCACTCGATGTCATCGGCAGGCCGATCACGAACACCGCTATACTGGGTGCCTTCGCTAAGGCGACGGGGCTCGTCAAACTCGAATCCCTCGCCGAGGCGGTGAAGAGTGAACTGCCGGCGCGCCTTATCCCGACGAACGTCGATGCGATGAAGAAGGCATACGAGGCCACCAACGCCCCCGTCGACGCCTCGGGCTTCAAGAAGGCCGAGATAGTCAAGAAGACGTCGACACAGCCCATGATCTCGTACTCGCGCAACGTCTCTGACTGGCGCGTCATACGCCCGGTCGTCGACAAGGCGAAGTGCGTCGGCTGCAAGCGCTGTTGGGTCTACTGCCCCGAGACCGCGATAAGCTTAGTCGACAACAAGGCGGAGATCAACTACGACTACTGCAAGGGGTGTGGAATTTGCAGCGAGGAGTGCCTCGTGCACGCCATAAAGATGGAGAGGGAGGAGGTCTGAGCGTTGAAGTCTGAAGTAATGGTCGGAAACAAGGCCGTCGCATACGCGACAAAGCTCGCGAGGGCGAACCTCATAGCGGCTTACCCAATCACACCGCAGACGACGATAGTCGAGTATCTCTCCGACTTCGTGGCGGGCGGCGATCTCAAGGCGGAGTTCGTGACCGTCGAGGGGGAGATAACGGCGCAGCTCGTCTGCCTCTCGGGCAGCATAGCGGGCGCACGCACATTCACGGCGACCTCCGGCGAGGGGCTCCTCTACATGAGCCACGCTCTCCACCACACGGCGCGCTACTGGGCACCCGTCGTCATGGCGGTCTGCAATAGGAGCGTACGCACCATGCAGCCCGACCATACCGACCTCCTCGCACAGCGCGAGACGGGGTGGATACAGCTCTACTGCGAGAACAACCAGGAGGTCCTCGACACGGGCATCATGGCGTACAAGATCGCCGAGGACGACCGCGTCCGCCTACCCGTCGCTTACGCGTTGGACGGCTATGTTCTCAGCTTCACAGCCGAGCCCGTCGAAATCCCCGACCAGGAGAAGGTCGACGCGTGGCTACCCCCATTCAAGACCCAGTACCCGGTCCTCCCCGAGACGTGGGACCACGACCTCGAGGAGTACAAGAAGCACTGGGCGCAGGGCAAGGGCATCAACGAGCCATTCACCCCCTTCGCGGGCGACGAGAACTTCAGCCACCTAACCATGGTCAGCTGGGGCAAGGGCCACGACCTCCAGTGGAGGTGGAGGGCGCATCAGGAGGCCATGATGAGGGCGAAGAAGGTAATCAGGGAGGTCAACGAGGATTACGGCAAGCACTTCGGGCGAAGCTACGGCAACGGGCTCCTAGAGGAGTACCGCACCGAGGACGCGGACGCCGTCATAGTCGCCATGGGCACACTCGCTAGCACGTCACGCGTCGCAGTTGACAACCTCCGCAAGCAGGGCAAGAAGATAGGACTCGTCAAGCTCAAGTCCTACAGGCCCTTCCCCGACGAGGAGTTCAGGGACATAGGCAAGCGCGTCGGGACGATAGGCGTCATCGACCGCAACATCAGCCTCGGTGAGAACGGTATCGCATACGGCTCCATAAGGAGCTCTGTCTACGACCTTAAGGACAGGCCAAAGGTGCTCGGTTTCTACGCTGGACTCGCTGGCCGCGAGGTCAGGGTACGCGACATAGAGAAGGCGGCGGAGATGACGCTCAAGGGTGCGGAGGGCGCCCCCACATGGATAGGGTGATGATATGAGCAAGAAAATGAGCATACGTGACCTCCGCGAGGAGGAGGTAATGTGGTCGGGCAACCCCGCGTGCCAGGGCTGCGCGGGCTCGATAGTGGGCAGGCTGATCTTCAAGGCGCTGGGTAGGAACTCGGCGCGCGTCGAGGTCGCCAGCTGCGCCCCAGGGTTCATGAACATACGGGTGCCCAGCTTCTTCGGACCCGCCTTCGAGGGCGGAGCCGCCTTCGCCACCGGCCTCGCAAGGGGCTACAAGGTCATCGGCAGGGAGGACATAACCGTCGCAGCCCTCATCGGGGATGGCGGAACCGTCGACATTGGCTTCCAGGGTCTCTCCGGCGCGGCTGAGAGGAACGAGAACGTCTTCTGGTTCACATACGACAACGAGGCGTACATGAACACCGGCGGGCAGCGCAGCAGCGCGACTCCTGAGCACGCCAACACTACCACGACGCCCGTGGCGCAGTACAGCAGGGGCAAGACGTCAGACAAGAAGAACGTCCCCATGATAATGGCCCTGCACAACGTCCCATACGTCGCCACAGCATCCGTAGCCTACCCCGAGGACCTCACGGCCAAGATCGTCTACGGCAAGGGAATCAAGGGCTTCCGCTACATGCACATCTTTAGCCCCTGCCCCACAGGCTGGGGCACAGACCCAAAGGACACCATAAAAATAGCGAGGCTGAGCGTAGAGTCGGGTCTCTGGCCCCTCTACGAGATAACCGAGGGCCACAAGATGAGGCTCACATACAAGCCACGCGAGCTGAAGCCCGTCTCCGAGCCTCTGAAAATGCAGGGAAGGTTCAGGCACCTTAAGGACGAGGAACTGTCGGTCATTCAGGAGCAGACGACGGAGAACTGGCAGCGCCTTCTTGAGATGGACGGCAAGACCATCTTCTAGCCCCAACTTTCTTTTTCCCACAGCGTGGGACACTTTTCTTCCGGTTAGCTCTGCCTATGGAGCAGATACTGGACGACCAAGAGCACCGCGAACCAGAACACGAGGTCGACCGCAAGGAACCTCATGTTGATGCTCCAGTTGTCGACCGGCCCCGCGATCGTGACGACGGTGTTTACCCCCCAGTTGAGGGGTAGCCCGTAGCTCACCCGCACCAGATCGGGAACTGAATAGGTGGAGCCCCAAACCATCGCCAGCAGAGCGACGACGATGACGACAACGCTCCCGATTACGATTGAGGTCTTCATCGATTATCGTGGCGGAACGGCTTCAATTATACGTATCGTGGCGATCGACTCATAACGATATAACCACATAACTACGCAACAGCAATTGTGTGGAAGCTCTGAGGATGACGGGTAGATGACGGCGATCCTGAAGTGGGCGGGGGGTAAACGGAGCCTCATTCAGGCCATCCTCTCCACGTTCCCCCCAGGCTACGAGGGCAGAGCCTACCACGAGCCCTTCCTCGGAGGGGGAGCCGTCTTCTTCGCCATAAAGCCGGGGAACGGGACCATAAACGACGTCAACCCACGCCTTACAAACTTCTACCGCATCGTCAGGGACTCACCAGACGCCCTCATCGAGGCGGCGTCCAAGCACCCGTACAACAGGGAGACATACTACAGGCTCAGGGATAGGTTCAATGAGGGCGGATTAAGCCCAGTCGAGGACGCCGCGCTCCTCCTCTACCTGAATAAGACGGGGTATAACGGCCTCTACAGGGTCAACAGTCGGGGGAGATACAACGTCCCATTTGGCACCTACAAGAACCCCACGATCGTCAACGTGGAGGACATACACGCCGCGAGCGAGGCGCTCCACCGAGTCGAACTCCGTTGCGAGGACTTCTCCTACCTACTCGACGCGGCACACGAGGGCGACATCGTCTACCTCGACCCACCATACGAGCCCCTGAGCAAGACATCCAACTTCAACGCCTATAGTCCCACAGGCTTCCCGTGGTCCGAGCAGGTCCGCCTCAGCGAGACCGTGCACGAACTCGACGCCCGCGGCGTGCTATTCACCCTCAGCAACAGCGAGCCCGTGAAGAAGCTCTATAAAGGCTACCGTGTCAGTGTCGTCCACGCTAACAGGAACATAAACACGAAGACCACCGCCCGTGGTCCCGTGAGGGAGATCATCGTAACAAACATAAAAAATACGAAAACGGAGCAAAAAATACCATTATAAAAGGGAAAAAGAGGCTCATTTTTCATTGTTATATCCAGCCAAGGATACAAGAAACCCGACGACGAGAAACTTCTTCGCTATATAATAGGTCACGCATGCTTTGTGGACTAACTAACAAAATGTTCAGAGCCTTTTCATAATGCTGTTAAAATATGACGCCTATCCTGATAGATTATCCCTGAAAATTAACACGGATTTTTATTAATCCACAAAGCAGTCACGCAAACAAACCAACCATTTTTTTTCGCGTTATGATCTACCACGCACGCAATCGGTCAACCACAAACACGAAAAACGATGAAAAATCAACATACCCCTAGCAGGTTACGCCGTACCCAGCAGCGGACCAGAAAAAAGACGACCAAAAAAAGGGGATATACCAACAGTTGCGGCTCGGAAGAAACCAGCCAACACCAACTAGCGTGGAACATGACTAAGCCACGTGTACAAACAAATTTTTTTTTTGGTTATGCTATGCTACGCACGCAAACAAGCCCGCCAATCCAGCTACGGACACAAAAACGATGAAAAAACGCCATGTGTAGTAGCAACGCATCCACGACAAGCCACGGACTCTAGACGTTTTTTCACGATACCACATGCCACGTTTACAAGGAGACGGGACAACCGCGACGCGGGACGAAGAAAAAATGTTATAACGGGCCACGCTTACAACGCCGCCGCGGCGACAAATTTTTTCGCGATACGACGTGCCACGGTCATAATCTCCCCAACGCAGACCACCCCAACCATTAAACACCCCACCCCCAACAAACAAACGTGGACACGTTCCTCCTAGACGCCGGCAATCTATTCCTCTTCTTTAGCGGCTTCCTGATGCTCTACACAGCCTATAAGGACCGTAAAGTGCTGAAGGGGTACAACCTGCTCGGGACCGTGCTCATTGTCCTAGCTATAGGGCTCGCCCTCGCCTACTACGCGCAGCAGGGATACTGGCTAAGCTTCGCCCTCACCCTCCCCAACTGGACATACTGGCTCATTGTCTGCAGTTCGATACTCAGACTGCGTTTTAGCCCCAGACCCGCCGGAGAAGCCTGAGCGCGTTCCCGCCCATACACCATCACAAAACCAACCAGCCCCCAAGCGGATAAAACCCTTGAAACAATCCAAACCCCGCATAGAGACGAGTTTAAATCCAGCGCATCCGGAAAAGAACCAAAGAGGAATCCAGTTTTTGCCCACCACGAAGATCGACGGAGCCAAGAAGGAACACAGAGTCTTCCTATACACGCTCAGCACATGCGGCTGGTGCAAGAAGACCAAGGAACTACTAAAGGAGAAGAGCGTAGCCTATGAGTACATCGACGTAGACATGCTGAAGGCTGAAGAGCGGAAAGCCGCCATCGAGGACCTCCACAAGAGGAATGCCCCCCTCGGATTCCCGGTCACCATAATCGACGACAAGGAATTAATAAGCGGCTACCAACCCGAGAAGATATTGGGCGCACTCGGATTATGACCACCTCGATAGATTCCGTTCGCCAGCGCGCGGAGTCCGACGCCAAGAGCAGAGGCTACTACCTAAACCCCGACCCCAAGTTCCTGCAGGACCTCCTCAAGGGGCTGAAGGTAAACGAGGACCGCTACGGGTACCCATCGTGCCCATGCAGACCCGGCTCAGGCGTCTACGAGCAGGACCGCGACATCATCTGCCCCTGCGACTACAGGGACCCAGACGTCGCCGAGTATGGAGCATGCTACTGCAGCCTATACGTCAACAAGAAGGTCTACGACTCCGGGAAGCCTATCCCCATCCCGGAGCGAAGACCCGCGGAGAAGATGTTCCCCGAACTCGCCCCCAAAACGGAGAAAGAAACAACGATGTCCCAACCCACAGACAGGAAGCTATGGTACTGCAAGCAGTGCGGATACGTCGTCTTCCGCGACGACGCGCCCTACGTCTGCCCCATCTGCAAAGCCAAGAAAGAGTTCTTCGCCGAGGTAAAGCTGGAGATACAGCAAAAAACGGGTTAAGCCTCGGGCTCCACCACGACGGCGGTGCCCGTCGCCGAGAAGACGAGGATACCCATCTGGAAGCCCATGTCCGATGTCTCGATGTCGACACTGAGGATGGCGTTCGCGCCCATCCCTGCGGCCTTCGACCTACACCTGTCGATCGCCTCGGCCCTCGCCTTCTCGATCTCATAGCTGAAGGCGGTAACCTCGCCGCCTATCATCGACTCGATGCCCGCGATGAACTTGCCCATGATGCCACGGGTCCTCGGTGTGATACCCGACACGAGGCCTATCACCCTCTTCACCTTGTAGCCGGGGAGGGTCGGCATCGTCGACGTTATGAAGCCCTGCGTACCGCCGTTGAGACTCGAGCCGCAGCGGCTGCAGAAACTAGCGTCGCCCTCGTTCGCTTGCCCACATACCTTACAGTTCATGTTTTTCGCCGTGTATGGCTGTGTACCCCATAGTTTTAGGGTTATCCTATATAGAAAATTGGGGTAATATAGAGGATCAGCCAAGGAGGGCGTTGAAGAAGAGCTTGAAGGTGGCGTCTGTCAGCGCCCTGCACTGGGGCGCGAACGCGTAGAGGATCACCCTGCCCTCCTTGAGGTGCGACTCGACCAGCGCCGCCTTGCGTGCGAGGTGCTCCTCCCCGATCAGCCAGCCGCTCTCCATCAGCCTCTCCTCACCGTAGGAGGCGACGACCCTCTGCGCCTCGTTGTCGTTCCCCTGCTTCACCGCGAGCGCGAGGTTGCCCCGCAAGACGATGAGCCCCCGCTTTGGCATCCCATAGGCGAGCGGGTGGGTGTTGTCGATGTCGACCCAAAGCGTCGAGCCGGGGCAGTGGAACTGCTGAGGCTTGATGTCCTTCAGCGGGTTCGTGACGGGCAACTTGAGGTTCTCGATGGCGAACTCGATAGACTCGTTGAGGCACAGCAGCGTGCCGCCCTTCTCGACGAACTCCTTCACCTTGGCGATGCCCTCCTGCTTTATCCCAGTGACGTACTCCGGCGGGTAGACGGGTAGCGTCATCGTTCCCTTGTACTTCTTATCGAAGTATTCCTCGAGCTTCTCACCCGTGATGAAGGGAGGCGCGTCGCTTGGAAGTATGAGGACATCATACTTTCCGGTGAGCCCCTCCTTTACCTCGGCGTCGCGCACAGACGTGCACTCGAAACCGTACTGCTCCAGCAGCCAACGCGTCCACCCCTCGTCCATGTTCCCGCCCATGTAACGCTGGTACATGGCAACCCTCAGCTTCTTTACGGAGTGGCTCCTCCCAGCTGGCTTCTTATCCACCGCGATGACGGGGACACGCGTGTCCTTCACAGCCTTCTTCAGCGTCGCCTTCCCCTTACTGGAGACGTAGAATGTGCCCGCCGGCAGATTCGCCTCATCAATCGGCTCATCCACCCGAAGCACCTCAATGCCCTTCGCGAGCAGTGAGTTTACAACCTTGAACCCATCGTTGAGACGTGGATCGATGAGATAGCCTTGTGCCGACTCGCTGACGACGGGAACAGGCGCCTCTATCTCGTCGAGTTCCCTGAAGTGCCCGTTTATCGGCTCGTCGACCCTGACGACGTTGACGCCCTTGAACTCCGCCATCGTCTGCGTGGCGAAGTCATAATTCATCATCGGCGTACCGTCCTGCGTCCTAACCCAGAGGCTGTCCCTGTACCACGTCCTGTCGAGGAGGCTTATCACGAAGGGGCGAGCAGTCTGGCTACAGGAGATGACGTATGAGCCTTCGGGGTATGTGGCGTCGCCCACGGTGAAGGGCTCCTCGGCGACCTGAATCTCCACACTCAGTTCGCGCAGGGTCTTTAGCCACTTGTGCGCCGTGAGGCTGTCCCACTGACCCGGCGGGATCACGAACGCG
>DUKA01000115.1 GCA_013329615.1 Candidatus Bathyarchaeota archaeon | reverse complement strand
GTTCATGCGTGAGCACCCCCGAGCGCGGCACTCGCCGCACCGATCATCAACTCCACAGGTGCCTGCCTGCCGGTCCAGAGATTGAAAGCCTCGGCGCCTTGATAGACGAGCATGCGCAGCCCTCCGACGGTGCGTGCCCCGGCGGCCTCGGCATCCCCGAGAAGGCGCGTCTTCTCGGGGTTGTAGACGAGGTCGAAGACAAGCAGTCCTCTCTTGATGAGTTTCGCCTCGATCGGCGTGGCGTCGACGCCGGGGTGCATGCCTATGGGTGTCGCGTTGACGAGTAGATCTGCGTTGTTGATGGCCTTCGCCGCGTCCGCGAGCCCTCCGCCCTGTATCTCGCAGCCTTTCTGCCTCCTGATCTGCTGGGCGAGCATCTCCGCCTTGACCGCGTCCCTCGCGAGTATGGTGATCGACTCCGCGTGTGGGGCTAATCCACATGCGACTGCGCGTGCGGCTCCCCCCGCGCCGAGTATGACGGCGCGGCACCCACCGAGTGGGCCGTAGGCTTCCAGAAGGACGCGTGTGGAGGCGACGCTGTCGGTGTTATACCCTCTCAGGCGGCCGCCCATGTTGACGACGGTGTTCACGGCGCCGACGGATGATGCGGTCTCGTCGAGTTCGTCGAGGTGCGGGATTATAGCCACCTTGTGCGGAATGGTCACGTTGAAGCCCGCGACGGAGATGTCCCTCATCTCCTCGACCTTCGCCGCTAGTTCGGTTGGCGGGACGGGCATGAGGCGGTACTCGTAGCCGAGCCCGAGCGCCCTAAGGGCGGCGTTCTGCATGGCGGGGCTCAGCGAGTGAGCCACTGGGTAGCCGAGGAGATAGAGGAGTTTCAAACAGAGACCCCCATGAGACGGTAAGCCTCTCTCAGAGACCGCAGCGTCGGCTGCCCCGGGGCCACGGCTGCGCCCTCCCCCGCCGAGGCGTAGGCGAACGCCCCGCCCATGAGCGGTGACAGCACACGCGACGGCACACCGTGTACCCCCATGGCGAAACTGACGTTCCCCGGCTCCTCCGCGAGATAGCCGAGACACGGCAGGTTATCCGCTGGGCTCTGTGCCGTGCCGACGACCTTGACGATGTCCGCATGTGCCCGCTTCGCCTCAACGTGGATGGATAGGATCTCATCGAGCGGGGGCGTCCTGTCGAGGTAGTGGCGGGAGACTATAACAGAGGCATGATTATAGTGTAACCTGCCTACGAGTTCGTCTAGGGCGTCCGAATCCGCCTCGACGTCTGCGTAGTCGAAGCCCGTCTTTGCGGCGGAGATCAGAAGTCTCTGCCGCTCCTCCTCATCACCGGCCCAGCGTCCGCCGTGTGAGGGTGTCCTAGCCGTGGCTATGAGGGGCGCATCCGTTGCCTCCCTGAGCTTCTCGAGGTTAAGGCGCTCGGACGCGTAGTCGAGGCGCAGCTCCACGAGGTCGGGCTTATCGAGGCCGTGGATCGCCTCAACTGCCGCCGCAGTCGTGGTGGCCTGAACGGAGACGCATATCTTGACCATCTAGGCCAGCGCCTCCCTGATATCGTCTTCAGAGATGACGCGGATCACCGGCTCGCTACCTATGCCGGTGGGTAGGACGAGCCTGATTTTTCCGTGCTCGGCCTTCTTGTCCCGCCTCATGTGGGGGATGACCTCGTCGACGCCGTATGGCAACTCGACGGGTAGACTGAGGGTCTCTAGGAGGGCGATCTGCCTCTCCATTTCTATTTCTTTTAGTAATCCAATGTGCATGGCGATGCGCGATGCGGCGATCATGCCCATGGCAACGGCCTCGCCGTGGCGGAGAGTGTGCCCCGAGAGTGTCTCGACGGCGTGCCCCACAGTGTGACCGTAGTTCAGCGCCGCCCTCACACCGCCCAAGTCGCGCTCATCGGCCTCGACGTAGCGCGCCTTCGCCGCGACGCAGCGAGCCACCACCCAATGTAGCGCCTCAGCGTCCGCGGACAACAGCCTCCCGGCATCGGCCTCGACCCTCTCATAGAGGGCTGAGTCGGCTATGACGCCGTACTTGGCGACCTCGGCGAGGCCGGAGCGTAGCTCACGCACCGGGAGCGTAGAAAGTAGCCCGGTGCCGCAGACGACGAGGCTTGGTTGGTGGAAGCTGCCTATGAGATTCTTCCCCGCGGGATGGTTTACGGCGGTCTTACCGCCGATGCCGCTGTCCACCTGCCCGAGGAGCGTTGTGGGAACCTGCACGACGCGGATGCCGCGCATGTAGATGGAGGCGGCGAAGCCCGCCGAGTCGCCTACGGAGCCTCCGCCGAGGGCGACGACTACGCCCCTGCGGTCGAGCCCGTGCTTTATGAGGGAGCCGAGAAGTTTGCCGACCGCGTCCCACGTCTTCGCCTCCTCCCCCTCGGGTACGATGACCTTGCAGGGGTTCATGGTCTTGAGTGCCGCGGCTGCCCTTGCGCCGAAGAGGTCGCCGACTTGAGGCGACGTGACGAGGGCGCAGCTAGTAGCGTCTGAGATGTACTCGTTGATGGCTTCCCCGAGCCGTGGGAGTAGCCCATCCCCAACGAGTACGGGGTAGCTTTTATCTCCGAGGCGGACCGTCGCGGCCCTGTGTGCGTCGAGGCTCATGGTCTACAGCCTTTTCCCTACCGCCCCCGCGATGGGGGCCATCTCGCGCATTAGTGCCTCGAACTCGTGTGGGTGTAGACTCTGGTCGCCGTCGCTCAGCGCCTTCTCGGGGTGGGGGTGCATCTCTATCATGAGGCCGTCGGCCCCGGCCGCGATGCCCGCCTTCGCCATGGGGGCGACGAGGCTCCTGATGCCCGTGCCATGAGAGGGATCAACTACAACCGGCAGGTCACTGAGCTGCTTGATCACGGGGACGGCGGAGACGTCGAGGGTGTTCCTCGTTATCGTCTCGTACGTGCGTATGCCGCGCTCGCAGAGTATGACGTCGTGGTTGCCCTCGTTGAGGATGTACTCGGCGCAGCCGAGCCACTCCTCGATAGTGGCGGACATGCCCCTCTTGAGCATCACAGGCTTCGACGCCTTGCCTACCCGCTTGAGGAGTGCGAAGTTCTGCATGTTGCGGGCGCCGATCTGGAGTATGTCGGCGTAGGATTCGACAAGCTCGACGTCCTCGGGCGCCATGACCTCCGTGATTATGGGGAGCCCCGTCTCGGAGCGCGCCGCGTCGAGTATCTTGAGACCCTCCTCGCCTAGCCCCTGGAAGCTGTAGGGGAGGGTGCGAGGCTTGAAGGCGCCGCCGCGCAGTATGTGGCCGCCCGCGCCCTTGACTATGCGCGCCGCCTCGAGGACCTGTTCGCGGTTCTCGACGCTGCACGGTCCCGCCATGACGGCGAGTTGGTCTCCGCCTATGGTCGTGTTGCCTACCTTGATCTTTACGACGCCGTGTCCGTTCTTGACGGCGAGTTTGATCTTCTGAGATACCACTAGCTTGGACATGCCTGTGCCTCCGAGTCTCCCCTTCAGCACAGGCTGGGGGCGTAAAACCCGTGGAAGCCCGCGGCTGGGCTCGGGGTTTCATATGCGCGGGCGGGTGCCCGGTTGGTTAGAACTAGGTTTGGAGCTTTGCTCCGGTTTAGGCTGCTGTAAATTGGCGCATTTATTGCACCTCTACTTGTTACCGACGTATTGGGTTTGGTCTCTGTATTTAACGGGTTTGGGCAGGTTTAGCTGACTTTCAGTCGGGGGATCAACATATATCCACTGAGGGGTATGCCCTACCATGGGTGAGGAAAAGTCTCCCCTCGACCGGCTTCTTGCGCGCCCCGACTTCAAGCCGTTCTCGGGAAGGCACGCATTCCGGGTCCTCTACATGGCGAAGAGGAAGCTGAACATCCCACCGGTCGATGAGGCGGATGTGCTAAAGGCTGTGAGCAGCCTCGGCGTCATGCTCGAGACCGAGGTGGCGATGATGGTGGCGCTCCAGCAGACTCTCTGCATGCGCTGCGGTGACTGCTGCAGGAAGAGGGGGCAGATAAGGGTCAAGAAGGAGGAGCTTCAGACCATCGCGGACGCCTTCCACATGGAGTATAAGCGGCTCAAGGACCGCGTCAAGGCGACCCCGCTGGGGGACGGCACCTTCACCATAGCGCAGCCCTGCCCCTTCCTCAAGGGCAACATGTGCGGCATCTACTCGGTGCGCCCCGGCACGTGCCGCGGCTACCCCGCCAACGACCTTCTCACATCCATGGGCAACGAAAACCCGTTCGAAGACTGCCACATAGCCGACCCACTGCTCGCCGAGGTCGTCGTCAAACGCGTCCTCGAGGAGCAGATGTGGAAGCAGCACCCCGAGGAGCTCAAGGAGATGGCGGAGAAGCGCAGAGGGGAGCTCGCGAGACTAGATGGCATGTCCCAGGCCGAGAGGATGAAGCTCCTCACCGAGGGATACGCCAGGGCGCTGCGTAAACCCGAGAAATAGGTGTTTTATTCCCGCAGCAGGGCGACTACAGTATAGGTCGTGTTACCGTTGAAGCGGATACTGCTCGATACCGATCCGGGCGTCGACGACGCCCTCGCATTCCTGCTCGCCTTCTCCAGCCCCGAGATAAGCGTCGAGGCCGTCACCACTGTCGACGGCAACGTAGACGTTGAGAGGGGCACACGCAACGCGCGGCAGCTCCTCGAGTTCCTAGGCAGGACGGATGTGCCACTGGCTCGCGGCGCCGCCCACCCGATGCTGAAGGAGATGGGGAGCGCGGAGGACTTCCACGGCAAGACTGGGCTCATGGATGCGGTGCTCCCAGAGCCGAAGATGAGGCTGGACAGGAGGAGCGCCGTTCACATGATACTCGACGAGGTGGAGAGGCTCGGCAAGGAGCTGACCATCGTCGCCATAGGGCCGCTCACGAACGTGGCGGCGGCTATACTCGCCGACACTGATATCCCGCGCAAGGTCGGCGGCCTCGTCATCATGGGGGGCAGCTTCGGTCTGACATCCGCTGGGATCGGTAACGCTAACGCTGTGGCCGAGTTCAACGTCTGGCACGACCCCGACGCAGCGAAGCTTGTCTTCAACAGCGGCATACCCACAGTCTGCATCGGCCTCGACACGACTATGTTCCCCGAGTATAGGATGAGCAGGGCGCTCTACGCGGAGATGATCGCGCCTAAGACCAAGAGGTCGAAGCTCATCGAGGGGCTATGCGGCGCACTCGTCGAGAGGTACAACGGCTTCAGCCTACACGACCCCATGGCGCTAGCGTACGTCGCCGACCCCACCATGTTCAGGCTCGAGAGGTACAACGTCGAGGTCGAGACGCGTGGCGAGCACACAATGGGCATGACGGTCGTCGACAGGCGCAGGTTCGCCGGCGACGTGAACAAGAAGGCGGCGCACCAGATAGTCGTCGAGGTCGACGCCACCCGCTTCCACAGGATGATCGCCGACAGGATCGCCAAGGGGGGTTAGCCGTGGCCGACCTAATAACCTGCGGCGCCATAAACTGGGACATAAACCTCTTCATGCCGCGGCTCCCGCGCCCCGGCGAGGAGATACCAGTCAACGAGATACAGCGCGTCAGCGGTGGGACAGCCGCTAACGTGGCGGTCGCCTCGGTGCGCATACTCGGGAAGAAGCGCGTCGCCTTCATAGGCGCCCTCGGGAACGACGAGATAGCCGACAAGCAGAGGAGCATACTCTGGGAGGAGGGCGTGGACGACTCGGGGATTCTCTACGTTCAGGGGGAGGAGTCTGGGCAGGCGTACATCAGCATAGGCGGGGACGGTGAGAACGAGATTCACACATACTTCGGCGCAAACCTCCGCCTCGACGGCGCCTGCCTGCGCGACCCCGTCAGGACGAAGCTGATAACGGGGGCCAAAGTCTGCGTGATAATGGACCCGCCCATAGAGACGGCGCGGAGCCTCGCCGAGATGTGCCACGAGCACGGCGTCACGGTCATCTGGGACCCCGGCGTCTACGCCGAACGCGGCCTCGAAGCGCTAATGCCGACGCTCGCCAACACGGACTACTTCATACTGAACCACCTCGAATACGAGAACCTCCTCGGCACCGACTCGGCGCACGAGATAGCTGCCATCATGCACGAGAAGGCTCGGAGGCTGAAGTGCATAATCAAGCACGGCGCCGAGGGGTGTACCCTCACGCAGGACAGCGTCGGCGCCATGATACACGTGGACGCCGTGCCGCTGGAGAAGCTGGGCATGACCGTCGTGAACCGCGTTGGCTGCGGCGACGCCTTCATCGGCGGCTTCGCCTCCGCGAAGGTCGAGGGACTGAGCGATACCGAGGCGCTCCGCTGGGGGAACGCCGGCGGTAGCTTCAAGGCGACGAGGAAGGAGACACGCGGCGGCCCAACCAAGGCGCAGCTCCTGGAACTCATGGAGAAGTGGGGGCACCTCTAGATGTCGAACAGCGCACGAGGCTCCAAACGCGTCTCCACATACCTTGAGGAAGGAGGCATAGAGGCGCGAGTCGTCACCCTCGACGAATCAACCCGGACGAGCCAGCTCGCTGCCGACGCCCTCGGCTGCACGGTGGCCGAGATAGCGAAGAGCATAGTCTTCAGGGCGGGGGAGCACGCAGTCGTCGTCGTGATAAGCGGCGACAAGAGGGTGGACGCTAAGAAGGTCGGGGCGCTCCTCGGGGTCAAGGTCAGTAACGCCGACGCGGACGCTGTGAAGTCTCTTACGGGCTACGTGATCGGGGGCGTGCCGCCGTTCCCCCACGACGCCGCCGTGAAGGTAATCCTCGACAGCAGCCTGAGCCGCTTCGAGAAGGTGTGGGCAGCAGCGGGCACACCGAACTCGGTCATGAACATAGCCGTCGCCCAGCTCACCGCGATAGCCGGTGACTTCACCGACGTCGCGCAGTAACCCGCACCTATCATATACGGCTACGCGTATATTCAACCATGTACAAGCGCATAGGGATTCTGGGCGGGCTCACGCCCGAGTCGACCGTCCCATACTACATGCACATCGTCCACAGGTATCAGGAGATGTTCCACAACCACGCCTACCCCGAGGTCGTGATTTTCAGCGTCAGCTTCCAGCAGTTCGACGACTGGATGGCTGTTGAGGATTGGGAGAGCATGGAGCTTGAGCTGGCGAAGGGGCTGCGCGCCTTACATGGGGCGGGGGCGGACTTCGCCGTCATAGCCACGAACACTATGCATAACCTCTACCACAAGCTCGACGGGAGGAACATCATACCCCTGTTGAGCCTCGTGGACGCGACGGGTGCGGAGGTGAAGAAGGCGGGGATAAAGAAGGTCGGCCTGATAGGTACCAAGTTCGCGATGAACAAGCCCTACTACCGCGAGGGTTTGGCGAAGTACGGCATAAAGGTCGTTGTGCCAGGGGAAGAGGATCAGAAGGAGGTCGGGAGGGTCATCTTCGAGGAGCTTGCCTACGGGGTTCTGAAGGACGAGAGCAGGCAGAACTATCTCGCCATCATGGAGGGACTCAAGAAGAATGGGGCGCAGGGCGTCATACTCGGCTGCACGGAGATACCCCTACTGATCAAGCAGGAGCACACGAAGATACCGGTCTTCGACACGACTATCATACA
>DUKA01000232.1 GCA_013329615.1 Candidatus Bathyarchaeota archaeon | reverse complement strand
CGAAGCGCCCTAGACGCCGTCGAACTCATGAACGTCGGCGTAAACTACCTACGCGAACACATAATCCAACAAGCACGCATACACTACGTCATCGAAGCCGGCGGAGGCCAACCAAACGTCGTCCCAGACTACGCACGAAGCTGGTACTACGTACGCGCCCCAGAGATGGACCAGCTAGAATCAATCTACAAACGCGTCGAAAAGATCGCGCAGGGCGCAGCACTCATGACAGAAACCACACTCACCATCGAGATGGACAGGGGCAGCTACAACAAGATACCCAGCCGAGTCCTCAGCGACGTCGTCACCGCCAACATGCGCGCCGTGGGAGCCCCCACATATACAGCGGAAGAGCTGGCATTCGCCGCGGAGATCTCCAAGACCTTCCCCAAGGAAGACAAACTCGCGACCCTCAAGAAGAGCAAGATGCCAAACTGGGAAAAATACGCCGACACCGACCTAGTCACCGACATACTCGACCCCCGGGACGACGGCGAAACAAGCCCCGGCAGCACAGACGTATCCCACGTCAGCTGGAACACCCCCACAATGGAGTTCGGCACAGCCTGCAACATACTAGGCGCCCCCGGCCACAGCTGGCAATTCGTCGCCGCCAGCGGCTCAACAATCGGTCACAAGAGCCTCATCTTCGCCGCGAAAACTATGGCGGGAGCAGCCCTCGACCTCATCACGCAGCCGGAACTCATCCAGAGGGCAAAGGAGGAGCACAAGAGGCGCCTCGGTAAGAACGTCTACATCCCTGACACCGAGCGCCGCCCACCCCT
This sequence comes from Candidatus Bathyarchaeota archaeon, assembly GCA_013329615.1. Lineage (GTDB taxonomy): Archaea > Thermoproteota > Bathyarchaeia > TCS64 > TCS64 > UBA8941 > UBA8941 sp8941u. The sequence continues at coordinate 13,091 of DUKA01000232.1, read as the reverse complement.
CGAACTCGCAAAGGCGAGCGCCGAGAAACTCAGCAAGAAAGCCTAGAGCCTACTTGCCCGTGTAAGCCTTGGCTAGCTCGCGCGCCTTCTCGACGGGCGCCACTATCGACGGGTCCTTTTTATACGCTCTGCCCCTGAGCCTCCTGACCTGTTCCTCACGCGCCTCGATGAGCATCTCCGGACCATTCAACAGGTCGAGCACAGACCCCGCCATCGTCTTCGCCGCGAATATGAGGGCGGCGTGCCCGACCCCTGACCCCGCACAGGCCGTCATCTGCCAACTATGACCCGGCGCGCCGTTCACATTCACCGCCGTCCTGAACTCCATCGACGGCGTTATCCAGCTGACATCTGCCACATCGGTGCTCCCCGCACTGGTCGTCCCGTCGTCCCAGGCGTCGAAGATCTCCGTCACAAGGTCCTGACCCACGTACCTCTCCCAGTTGGGTACCTTCGCCTTCCTAAGCCCAGTCTCCCTGTCCTCGCGCGGGAAGCTCTTCGCTATCTCCGCCGCGAACTCGTAGTCCTTCTCAGTATACCTCGGGGGACCCACTTGGCGCATGTTGGCAGTCACGACCCTGCTGAGTACCGAGTTTGGTATCTTGTGGTAGCCTCCCCACCCTACATCGGCCTCGAGGCGTGTCTCCGTCATCAACGCCGCACCCTCCGCGATCTTCAACACCCTCTGCTTTATCGGCTCAAGCAGGTCCTGCTCAGGCGCCCTGATGTAGTAGTGGCTCCTCGCGTAGTCGGGCACAACATTCGGCTGCCCGCCGCCAGCCTCGATAACGTAGTGTATCCTAGCCTCGGGGATGATGTGCTCCCTTAGGAAGTTGACGCCCACGTTCATCAACTCCACCGCGTCCAATGCGCTGCGCCCAGCTTCGGGGTTGCCCGCCGCGTGGCTCGACCTGCCGTGGAAAGCGAATCGACATCCACTGATCACGTTACTGCTCGCAAGCGTCGCAACGTTCAAGTCCCCCGGGTGGTGGCTAAGCGCCGCGTCCACGTCGTCGAAGAGTCCGTGGTTGACCATAATCATCTTGCCGCTGAAGTTCTCCTCCGCCGGCGTCCCGTAGAAGCGGATCGTTCCCTTGAGCTTGTGCCTGTCGAGTGCCTCCCCCGCAGCTATGGCGCCCCCGAGCGCCGTCACCCCGTGAATGTTGTGCCCGCAGCCGTGCCCCATTCCACCGGGGACGAGTTGCTCCTTCCTCGGGATAGGTTTGTTGCTCAGGTTGGGCAGGGCGTCGAACTCCCCCATCGTCGCTATTATCGGCCCTCCTTCCCCCTTATCGGCTATGATCGCCGTCGGCATGCTCGCCACGCCCCGCGTGACCCTCCAGCCGTACTTCTCAAGCGTCTCGGCCAACAGCCTGCTGCTCTTCTCCTCTAGGAGCCCGTACTCGGCGAAGCCCCAGATCGCGTCGCTCACATCAATGAGCTCTTTTCTGTGCTCCTCGATCCAATCAAAGGCAGTATCTTTCATCATGCTGGGTAATCCTCGGCTGGGACGCGTATAAAACCGTGCACACGCCGCCCCCAGAGCCATGGATTAGACTCCTTCTAATACATCCTCGCTCACAGTCAGCATAGAAATGGACATCTGGGTCTGGATGGCCGAGCTCGTAGCCGCATACGGCTACGCCGGCGCATTCATCGTCTGCATCGTCGGCAACGTCTCCATAATCCTCCCAGTCCCATTCGCACTCGTCGTCTACGCCTTCGGCTCCACCCTAAACCCCCTCATCCTAGGCATAGTGGCCGGCATCGGCTCAACCATAGGCGAGATGAGCTCCTACGCCGTCGGCAGGGGCGGCAGACGAGCCATCGAGACCCGGTACGGGGGCAGGCTCGACGCCGTCCGGAGGCTCATCGAGAAACACGGCATGCTCGTAATCTTCCTCGTCTCTCTCCTGCCCATCCCCGACGACCTCCTCCTCATCCCCCTCGGCATGATGAAGTACCCAATCGGAAAGCTCCTCCCTCCCATGCTCATCGGCAAGACCGCAATGTGCCTCTTCATCGCATACGCCGGCGCCTACAGCCTCTCCGCCCTCAGGGACCTCTACGCGGCGGGAGGCGAACTCGGCGCTGCGGTGACCCTCGTACTCCTCGCCGCCATCATCATCGCCCTGCTCAAATTCGACTGGACACGACTCATCGACGAGCCAAAGAAATAGCGCGTATCCTTCAGACTAGGAAAAAACGGTTTTTCACCCTGCAAATCACTTATCTTCAACCCAAACTATCAAGAACACGGGGAGCCAATGGAAAAGAAGTACAGGGTGCACGAGTTCACCATCCGCATGTCCCGCGACCAGAAGAGGTTCGAGGACTTCCTGAATAGCCTCGAGGGCGAGGTCATCGCCGTCTTCCCGAACGTTGTCCCGAGGTGGACCCTCGGGGGAATGGGCGCAGGCGTCAACCTCGTCTATGTGATAGAGAAAACAAAATGAGCCGTGCCCAGGCTACATCAGGAAGAAGAAGACGATCGCTATGATCAGGTAGCTGACCACGAGCAGCACACCCTCCAGCCAGTGTGACTCTCCATCGTGCACGATGCTATCCATAATAAACACCGCGACCGCGATGGACACGACCTCCAATTCGTTGAAGACAAGCTGCATCGGGTGCCCGATGGCGAAGCTGATGAAGACGAGTAGCGGCGCGACGAAGAGAGCGATCTGCGCACTCGACCCCAGCGCTATGTTGAGGGCGAGGTCCATCTTATCCTTCGCCGCCACAGTCACCGCCGTCAGGTGCTCCGCGGCGTTACCGATGAGCGGAATCAGTATCACGCCTATGAAGAACTGGCTCATGTGCGCTGCCTCGGCGACGTGCTCTATGACCCCGACGAGCATCTCGGACATGAACGCGATCGCCACCGTGGCTACGAGCAGCGTCAGAATCGCGCGGCGGGTGCTCCATCCCAACCCGTGCTCCTCGGCCTCCCCCGCGTGCTTTCCGCCGATGTACAGGTGCTTATGCGTCTTCAAACTGAACCACAGCGAGAGCACGTAGCAGATGATGAGCAACGCCGCAACCGCCATGCTCACCTCTTCCAACACGATGAAGCCCGCGTTCTTCGAGACGAGCGCGAACATAGCGGGAAGAACGAGCCCCATGATGGCTATCGTGAGCAGCGACGCATTCACCGACGCCGCCGTCCTGTTGAAAACCTGCTTATCTCTCTTCCACCCACCCGCGATCATGCTAAGCCCGAGGACGAAGAGGAAGTTGCTCACGATGGAGCCGGTGATGGACGCCTCAACGACTTCGATGAGCCCCCTCTGCAGGGCGAAGATGGCGATTATAAGCTCCGTCGCGTTCCCGAATGTGGCGTTCATCAGCCCGCCGAGGCCCTCACCCATCTTGTAGCTCAGCTCCTCCGTCGCGACGCCCATCCACTTCGCAAGCGGTATGATGGCCGCGGCGCTCCCGAGGAAGATCCAGAGCGGGTCGAAATGCATGTACTCGAATGCCACTGTGAGCGGCAGGAAGATGAGAAGGACGTTCACCCAGTCGAAGTGCTTCAGCTTCTCCATGCCATCTACTCCTTGAGCAGGTCCCTTATCCGCTCTATGGCGACCGCGGAGCCGAGTGAGGGCTCGTTCATGATTGCTGAGATCAACTCTATCGTGCAGTACCCCTGATACCCATACGCCTTAATGTCGCGGAACAGCTGGCACAGCGGTATCTTGCCGTCCCCCGGCATCATGTGAGTATCCGAAGCCCCGTCGCTGTCAACCACATGCATGTGGCGCATGCGTGACCCGAGCTTCTCGAAGTAGCTCATGATCGGCTCCCGGTTACAGAAGGGTGGCACAATGTCGCACATGCCGAGGAGGCGATCTGATCCTATCTCCTCAAGCGCAGCGACGAGGTCGTTGCATGTGACGACTACGTTGCTCTCGTAGGCTGTGAGGGGCTCGAGGAGCACATCCACGCCTATCTGCTCCGCGTGACGCGAAATCTCCCTGAGACTCTTAATGAGTCTGGGCCAGTAATCACGCCTCGTCGCCTCGTAGCCAGCATGCGCGGCGGAGATCAGAGTGAACCCCGCCCCCATCTCCTCCGCCATATCCATCGCGAGCTTGACGTACCTGACACTGTCGCGGCGCATGGCCTCGGTGCCTATCATCATGTTGTAGGGGTATGCGTTCATCTCCGGCGTGTACCCGATGATGGGCAGACCATACTTCTTGGATAGTGCCTTCACGTCGTCGACTCCCCCCGCCTTGAGGTCGGGAGCGTAGGCGTGCGGGCGACCCCCCCACACCTCGACGCCGTCGTAGCCCAGCCGCTTAGCGTCGCTGAACGCCCTCTCAAGGGGCAGGCGCATGTAGGGCATCGTGAACAAACCGATCTTCAATGCAACACCTTCAGACCCGGTGATCGAAGTGAATACTAGAAAATCCTCAACTTTTTAAGACTATGTCACGGAGTCCACGGGTTCTAAACGAAGGACAGGGCTTCCTCGAAGTCCCTCTTCAGGTCCTCGAAGTCCTCAATGCCCACACTGGCGCGGACGAGACTATCCGTTATCCCCATCTTCACCTTCTCTTCGGGGGAGAGACTGCCGTGCGTCGAAATCGTGGGAATCGTGGCGATTGTATCCACTCCGCCGAGGCTCGTCGCCAGCTTCACCAGCTTGAGGTGGTCGAACATCCTCGTTACCTCGTCGAGGCCGCCCTTGACCTCGAAGGCAAGCAGTCCACCGTAACCCTTCATCTGCCTCTTTGCGAGGGCGTGCTGCTGGTGGCTCTCCAGCCCGGGGTAGTGGACCCTGCGTATCTTGGGGTGCCCCTCAAGCAGCTTGGCGAGGGAGAGGGCGTTGCTGTTCTGCCTCTCGACGCGGAGCGCCATCGTCTGCATGCCCATGGCGAGGAGCCACGCCGCGAAGGGGTCGAGCGTCTGCCCGTACTGCCCACGCATCGACTTGATCTTCCTTATCCTCTCAGCAGTGCTCACGGCGACGCCGCAGACCGCCTGATGGTGCCCCGACATGGACTTTGTGGCGCTCTCCACGACGACGTCCACGCCCATGGCGAGTCCCCGCTGGTTCATCGGGGAGGCGAACGTGTTATCCAGCACGGTCGTTATGCCATGCTTCTTCGCGATCTTCACACCCTTGGCGATGTCGACTAGCTTCAGCGTCGGATTCGTAGGTGTCTCGAGGTAGAGGAGCCTCGTGCGGTCGTTGATGAGGGACTCGACCTTGGCGACGTTGGCGGTGTCGAAGAAGTGGGTCTTGACACCCATCTTCTCCTGTAGCATGTGGAAGAAGTGGAAAGTCTCGCCGTAGAGATCGCCCTGCGCGAGGACCTCGTCCCCCTGCCCGAGGAGGGTGGTGATGGTTGCTGTTATGGCGGCCATGCCCGCCGAGAACACGGCGGCGTCCTCACCGCCCTCGACGGCGGCTATCTTGATCTCCGCCAACCGCTGCGTGGGGTTACCCGTGCTCGTATAAGTGAACCCTGGCTTCCTCTGCCGATATCTGGCTATCAACTCGCCAACGTTCGGTATAGCGTACGTCGTGGTCTGGTAGATCGGCGGCGCGATCGCGCCGTGTGCTGGATCAGGCTCCGAGCCGACGTGCACACAACTCGTCGAAGGACCGAGCTTCTCATCTCTTGTCAAATGCTTCACAGGGATGACTCCACCCACGGCGCTAAAACAGTTTAGCGGACGCCGTCAACCCTTTGTCCTCTCGGTTATCGTTACCCTCACGGTGTCGCCGGGCTGCTTGCCTATCTTGGCGCGTATCTCCTTCCTTACGCCTATGATGTGGCACGGCGTCCCCATCCTGACGAGGCTGCCCTCGTATTCTACACCATCAAAGGTCGCCTTCACCGACACCCTGCCCTTCCCGAACTCCGCCTTCACATCATACGGGAACTCGACGTATGCGCCGTCGATTTCCGGCACCTTCCTGATTACCGCGTCGAACTCGTAGACCTTGCCCAAGCGAGGCTCCCCGTATCATCCCCTCTAGCGAGGCCATATAACGGCGACGCCGAAACCCGCCTCCTTTTTTTCGCCGAGCATCGCCTTGGAGCCAAAGACAAGCAAAGTACAACATGAGATGCATGGACAGGGCGATGACAGACCCAGCGAAGCGTGGGACATTGTGAAGACAACTGAAAAAGCTACCAACAACCCGCAAGAGGGTGCTAGGCGCCGACTAACGCGCGTGTTTCTTGTATTCCTCGATAAACTCGCGGGCGAACCTGTTCGCGTACCTCTCCGTCCCCAGATGCCTGCCGCTGACCGACCGGAGATGGTGGTAGAACTCGTGCAGTATGAGGAACGGGCTCGTTAACCCCTCGCTGCTCGCCACGTAGATGGTCTCCTTCGCCAAGACATAGCACCCCGCGACTGTGACGTGTCCTTTTGGGATGCCCACCGTGAGGCCAGGTGCGTCGACGCCGTAATGCTCCGCGAGGAGCGCCAGCGCCTTCTCGGCGTCGCGCGTGAGGATCAGGTGAACGATCCCCGCCTTGAACAACCCATCAGCACCCGACACCTTAGAGCCACCGATTGCGTAGGTAACCTGAGTTCCTGCGCCTCATATTAAGGGAATGAGCCGACTAGAGCCGTAGAACGCTAACCCTTTGAGGATGTCTCGATATATTACTAACCGGGGGGAGTCAAGAACGAAGAGGTCTAGTCAACATCGCCGCCCAATACTCCACGCCCGTTAGGAAAACCTCGAATACCATTTTACATATTTAGTTCTGATACTTTCACGTAGCCTCTCATTGCGTGCGTAGCTGGCAGTTACAACTTACACTTTGCTTAAAGTGTAAGATATTCGACGGTTCATCGTGGGGGAGCTGGGAGCAGATAGCGACGGGTGACAGCTCATCTGTAGAGTATTTTGACGCTGTTGCAGTAAATGATGATCTTCACGTTGTCTACCAGTCGGCAGATGGGAACGTTCTCTATCGGAAACGTAACGCAACAACTGGTTCCTGGGGCACATCACTCAGCATAACTGGAAACCGTAACGTCCAACTAGCTGCTACGGAATCGGGTGAAGTATATGCGGTCTATGAAATTGGTTCAGATATACGATATAGATATTATAATGGCGTTTCTTGGGGTTCCGAGAATATCCTGTGCACGGGTCAAACTTTCACGGATACAAAAGCCTTCAACGCAGACGAGGTGGTTCGAGACAATAAAATATCCATTGCATATCTAAGCCACACATCCTCCCCCTACACTGTTCGCCATAAAGTCCTTTCGATCAGTGATGTGCAGGATAACAAAGTCACAGTCTACGATGAGCTTGACCAGAAGGTCATTTGTTATTACGATGGGTTGGGTAGAGCAAAGACGTACGAGAGATATAATGGCTCAACACTTTACTCTACTGAGCGCAATACATACAACTACCTCGGTCTGCTGAAACAAACAACGATGGCTACGGGGAGCGTCTACAAGTATGATTACTCTCCTCTCGGAGATTTGGTTAAAACGACGAATCCTGACGGTTCATACAGTGAAACCATCTACAATTACAACGCTAACACTCAGGAAACACACGATGAGATGGGGCGAAAAAAGATCCTAACCTATAATTGGGATAATCTGCTTACAACTGTTAAAGAATACTATTCAGCTAACAGTTTCTATCAGACAGATTATACCTACGATAAAACCGGGAATCTATTAAAGATCCATGACGCCAGCGCCCACGAGACGAATTACTTGTATGATCAGCTTAACCGGGTCGTACAGACGAAGTATGCGGATAACACTTACGTAGACTCGGTTTACGACAAGGCGGGAAACGCCGACTACCGTATTGAGCGTGATGGTAAATTTGTGGACTACACATATGACAGTCTCAGTAGGCTTGTAAGCACAAAGCATTATAGCGGTGCCCCCTTCCTCTCAGGTTGGAGTTATCGGAAATCAATAAACATCTCCGGATCAACCGCAGGGGCACAGACGAATTATACGATAAGGATCCGTGTTTACTATGGTTCAGGTTCAGATTCGCCGCCCAACGTATACTGTTCCTCGAACTGTCGAACCGATTTTGGGGATATCCGGTTCACGAAGTCAGATGGAACAACTCTTCTCGACTACTGGATGGCGAAGAAGGTTGATTCAAGCTACGCGGATTTCTGGGTAGAAGTGGATAGCATTAAAACTAGTCCATTCTCGACAGGGATCTTTGTCTATTATGGAAACGCGGGTGTCTCAACCACGAGCAACGGGCAGAATACATTCATCGCTTTTGATGACTTTGAATCCTACTCAGATGGAGCAACGATGCCCTTTGGTAGCTTTATAGTCGAAGCCACCGCGGAGAATCTGGAAGTTGACGATACTCGCTCATACTCTGGGACAAAATCCTTATGGGCTAGAGATATATCTGGAAGAAATACTAGATTTAAATGGGATTTTTCAGATATATCTACAAGTGGTTACTATAGAACGCACCTATCCTTCTATCAACAATCCGGATATAGTCCGATAAATGGTTTTTACGCATACAATGATCAGTATCCATATGCCCCTTGTTACATGTGGAGATTGTATTATTCCGGGATTTACGGATATTCAAGTGGCGATTGGAACTCTGTTACTGGATATTCCTATGATTCTTGGCATACCATAGAAATCTGTTTTGCAGTAGTTACCTCAAGTTATACCGATTATTTTCTAGATAATACAAAATTCAACGATAGAGTGCCTGCATCTAACCTGGGAAATGAATACAGTTACTTGTCGTTTGACTTTATGCAAAGTGGAGAAACCTATAATGCTTGGTTCGACTCTTTGTTTATCTCTCGATATGTAGATCCTGAACCAGCTGTATCAAGTTTCGGTTCAGTGGTATCATCAAGCAGTATATCTAACTTGGAGGCAATTTATACCTATGATAAAGTCGGCAACAAAAAATCCACCTCGTACAATGGTACAACTGTGTCGCTGAGCTATGACGCCCGGAATCGGTTGACTAAGGAGAAGTATAATATTACCAATACAAACTATGCGGTGGAGTATAGTTACAACGATGTCAGTAGCATCGTTCAGGTGAAGTATCCCGATGGCTATCGACTGAACAGCACATACGATGGCCTGAATAGGCTCTCTGCCCTCGGCTACTATGCTACCTTCACTTACACGCTCAACGATAAGATCGACCAGATCAATTACGGGAACAACGCCACCACAGACTATACATACGACTCGCGAAGCAGACCAATTAGTATACGTGTCACCAGTGACGGCTCCACCCTGCTCAACTGCACATACACCTACGACGCCTCAGGCAGCATCACTCATATCCGTAACAGCACGTCGACGGAGACATATGGGTACGATCTGTTGGATAGGCTTACCAGCTCCTCTGGTCCTTGGGGGAGTCTCACCTACACATATGACGCCGTGGGGAACATGCTTACCAAGGGAGCTGCTAGCTACATGTACAACAACATGAACAGACTCACCACGATCGGGGCAAACGACGACTACACCTACGACCTGAATGGTAACCTCGTTGGCAAGGAGGCTGGCGCGACCACGTGGGCATACGTGTACGATGGCGCAGACCAACTGATCTCCGCAAGCCGTAACGGGACCACGATGAGAAGGTATGGCTACGACGCCGATGGTCGACGTGTACGCAGCTACGATGGGGCCTCGGGGAACATGTTGTACGTGTACTCTGGCCTCAACGTGCTCTACGAGGTGCCCGACGGTGGTGGTGTGGCGACTCTCCGGTTCTACGTGGGTGGGCAGCAGCTAGCTGAGAGGACCAATGGTACTGTAACGTATCTGCACCAGGATCACCTCGGCTCAACACGCCTCAAGACTGATTCTACGGGTGACAGAGTGTTCGTGAGTAACTATCAGCCATTTGGCGTCGATTCGGGGTTGAGTGGATCGGAGGAGTTCAGGTACACAAGCAAACCATCGGACGATGCAACTGGGCTATACTACTTCGGGGCGAGGTACTACGATCCAACGATAGGCAGATTCATCACGGAAGATCCACACCCGGGGAGCCTTTCTGATCCTCAGAGTCTAAACAGGTACGTTTACTGCAGAAACAACCCGCACAAGTACACAGACCCTGATGGTAGAGAACCTCTTACTATCACTGCCCTATTATTTGCGATGGCAGCTCAAGGTTTTATATCTTCTGCGATTAGTACCGTTTCTTACACTGCCGCAAATTGGGATAATCGCAATGATCTCTCATTTAGAGAGGGACTTCAACAAACTATGGTCACAGGTTTTGTTGCTGGAGCTTTAGGAGGTGCTTCAGGACTTATTGTAAGTTCTTGTGTATCAACAGCTATGGCAACAGCTTCACCAGCAATCATTAATTCAGTTCAAGTAGGAGTGAATGCCTTCAATGTCGCCAGCAAGATTGGTAATGCCGCGGTCGCAACCGCGACAGGTTTAGTCGCACGTTCTTCAATGAGTCCTCTTCCAAAAGGAACAGTTGAAGAGGCATTCACTTCAACAGCTATAAGTACATCAGTCTCAATCGCAACACCGGGGTTATACCCCCCCGGCAATCAATATATAGATAGTATACTTAGACAAATACAAAATACGGTCACATCTTCAACTCTTAAATCATTTGTGAAAGATTGGATCACTGAACAGCAAAGGAATGAAGATTAACCATATGATGTTGCGGAAATGAGGCACGAATAACTTATAATAGTTACTATGTGATTTATATTGTGATATATATGAATGAAAATAAAAAATTACTTGTTCTTTCCATCATTTTTTTTACAATATTTTTAATCATGTTTTATTCAGTAACATACAATGAATGGATAATATTTGTATTATCTTTTTCATTTGGAGTTTATTTACTCTATAAATATCGTCGATTTATCAAACCTTATATTAATTCAATATATCCTTAGGATTGACTCGAAGAGGTTCTTTTTAAAGGAAAAAATAAATATGGGGTTGTTTACATTTACGTTGAAAAAAATGAAAACTCGTTTAAAAATATCTTTATTGTTATCATCATGTACTTTTTTCATAATATGGTTATTTTCAGGTTATCTATTATCTCTTCTAATGAATTTAAGACCACCTTATTCAGATAATATATTTGAAATTACAGTTAATTTTTTCATTTTTTCTTTATCTAATTTTTATGGGTTAATAATAGGTGGCTTTTCTGCTTTTATTATGTTTTACTATATTGACATCAATTTTAAAAAAGGGGAAAATACTAAAAAAACGATAAAAAAAATAAAATGAGTTAACTATTACATATACGACGCTGTGGAAGACATGTTCACGAAGGGTGACATGAGCTATTCTTATGACAACATGAACCGGCTCACGAGGGTGGCGGTTCGGTTACCTTGCGCTTCTACGCGGGTGGGCGCAGACTCGTGGTGCTCCGTCGCGTTTGCTTATTAGGACATGGATCATTGCGGCCTCCTCGCCCTTGTGGGTGAGGTAGTCGACGTCCTTCCCTGTGGGGCCGCGTGGCGTGGTTTTGATGTCCTTGGGGCACCTTTTGGAGACGCCTTCGCTTACGCGTCCGTCGATGAGGTAGAGGAACATGATGGCGTATCGCTGGTCGCGGTGTTTGATCGTCTCTATTCTGCGCCGGACATCGTAGAGGTCGGGGATCGCTGAGTTACCGATCATCGCTTGGCCTCTCCGAGTCTCCCCTCTGTGAGAACGGGTACGAAGATCCTGTAGACCTGAGCCGTGGTGATCCTCACAACGTTCCAACCCACGTTCTCAAAGATTTTATCATACGCCACTCACTAAGCCACCCATGAAGTACCACATGAGACGCATGGACAGGGCGGTGACCGACCCCGCGAATCTGGAGAGGGTCCTGATGGAAACGCGATACATCACGGTCGCCATGTGCAAGGACAACGTCCCCTACCTCGTCAGCCTGAGCCATGCATACGACCCCGAAGGGAAGAGGCTCTACTTCCACTGCGCCTCCGAGGGGAAGAAGATGGACTACATGAGGGCGAACCCACGCGTCTGTGGGCAGGCTATAATCGATCACGGCTACGTCGAGGGCAGGTGCAACCACCTCTACGTCACCGCCATGTTCGGGGGCACCGTCCACATCGCCGAGGACATCCCAGAGAAGAGGCGCATAATGAGCTACATGTTCCACAGGCAGGAGAAGCCCTCCCCCACCGGCGAGGTCAACCCTCACCTAACACGCATAGGAAAGGACACGGAGATCGGGCGGACCACCATCGGCTGGATCGCCGTCGAAGAACTGACGGGAAAAAAGTCGGCCGAGGTAAAATTCTAGGCGAGGAACTTGGGATCCTTCTGCCTCTTCCTCGTTATGGCGCCGCGGATGTAGGCTATCTGCCCCTCGTGGTGCGCCACCTCCGACAGCTGCCTCATCAGCCTATCGAACCGCTTAACGGGTCCGCTCGGCGACTGCACCTCAACGGCGAGGTCGGTCTCCGTCAACTTGCCCAACCCCTCAAGCACCCCCGCCTTCCCCTTCGCGAGGTCGGCGGACAACTTCGCGTATGTGATCTTGCCGCCCACGTAGTCGTCGGGCCAACCAGCCGGCTTCCAGCCGTTGTCGCCCCTGAACGTCCTCTGGAACCCGACATTCCACTGGTTCGAGAGGTGGGTGAGTATCCACTTTATGTTGTTTGCCTCCTCGACGGGCTTCCAGTCGATGTCCGCCTCCTTGAGGTCCTTCATCGTCGCCTCGTATCTTCCGAACGCCGTGTTGGCGAACGCCTTGAGCGTCTCTATCTTCGACAAGTGCTTCACGTCCGTTGATCGACGGGTGCACGCGGGTTTTTACGGCTTTCGAAGCGCGGGTTAACCCTTTAAGCGTCTGCGCCGCCCCTATTCCTTCGATCGGTATGGACCTCCACGGCCTCAAGGTGCTAGACTTCCACGCCCACTTCCCCATACAACGCGGCGAGTCCCGGGCGGGCTACACGCAGGCGCTCATACAGAGGTACGGGGAGGCAAAGGCCAAGATAATCACGGATAACTCCGCCCGCTACAGGGACGAGTGGAGGAGGAAGTGGGGTTTCGACCCCCCCGAGAACGGCGTCCACACCGACGAGGAGCAGGCGGAG